>NZ_SPKP01000032.1:0-4499 GCF_023127835.1 Pseudomonas sp. B329
GCTGATTACTAGGCACAATGACCATGAGTTGCTGCGCTGGCGTCACAACCCCACCGACGGTATGGACAGCCAGCTGTTGAACCGTGCCATCCACGGAAGCCCTAAGAAGTGTCAACGTTTCCTGGTATTGGGCTTTAGCCAGCTCTTGAATCAAGCTGGCTTCTTTCTGATTGGCTTCTTGCTGCAAATCGAGCATTGAACGCCGAGTTTGGGCCACCACGCCTTCACGCCGACGTTTGGCCTCACCCTGAGCAGCGGTTGATTGCAATACACTCGCTTGCTGGACGCTGAGTTGGCGCTGAAGGTCCAGGCGAGCCTGCTCTTTTTCCAAGTATTCGTGCCTGGCAACATACTGTTGAGCCAGTAACCGCTGATAGTCTTGAGCTAACTGAGTGGCTATCGGTAAGGTTTTCAGCAAACTGGAGACTTGGGATCGGGCGGCTTGTATATCCGCGTCGCGCTGAAGAATTTCGGCCTCGACAAGATCGAGACTGCTCCGATACTCCTGATATTGCCCCTGCAACCAACGCTGTGCAGTCAGCACCTGGTCGGGAGTAGCTCCCTGAATCAAACCTATTAGAGGTTGAGGCTCTTTTTGATGATTGATCGCATCCAGCATCGCCCCGCCACGGACACTGTCAATCCGGGCCGCTAAAAGGTCACTCTGAATGCGCCGAACCTCTGCATCTGCCGAAGTCGGGTCTAATTCGACCAGGATTTCGCCTGCTTTGACCGCCTGACCATCAGTGACATGAATCGCCGTAACAACGGCTGTTTCGCTGGATTGAATCAACTTGGTCTTGCCACTGGGAACAATTTTTCCCGGCGCCACCGCGACCACTTCAATTTTACCGAGGAACGCCCAGAGCAAAGCCAACGTGGCAAAGCCAAGAATGCTCCATATAAAAATGCGGGGTGCAGGATGTACCGGCTTTTCTTGCAGCTCTAATGCCGCCGGTAAAAATTGAACCTCGTGAGGAAGTCGTTTGGGGGCATCCATGGCTTTTCGCCGACGCCACGACTCGCGCCAGGCATGGCGGTAGCGTTGAAACAAATCGGAGCGAGCGCTCATACGATTATCGTCCTATGTAAAAACCTATGCACATCCGTGTCGCCTCCCGAAAAGAGACGAGATCAGTTCACACATCACGCAACCAAACGGCTCACCCTTGTTGCATACGGTGCAATCGCGAGTAGTGCCCCGCTTGATGGGCCAATAACTCGGTATGCGTGCCCTGCTCGACTATTTGCCCGCGATCAATCACCAAGATACGGTTGGCATCCCTGACGGCGGATAATCGGTGGGCAATAATGATCACCGTGCGGCCCTTGCAAATGCTCTGCATGTTCTGCTGAATAATGCGCTCGGACTCATAGTCCAAAGCACTGGTCGCTTCATCGAAAATCAGAATCCGTGGATTGCCGATCAATGCACGCGCGATCGCTACGCGTTGCCGCTGACCACCTGACAGTGAGGCACCGTGCTCGCCGACTATCGTGTCGTACCCCTCCGGCAACTCCAGAATGAATTCGTGGGCTCCGGCCATCTGTGCCGCCTGCATGACGGATTCAAGGGGGGTGCCAGGATCGGCCAATGCAATGTTTTCGCGGATGCTGCGGTTGAACAACATGTTGTCCTGAAGTACTACACCAATCTGGCGGCGCAGCGATGAAACATCTGCCAACGCCAAGTCCATGCCGTCCACCAACACCCGTCCTCGCTCCGGGACATACAGGCGTTGAAGCAGTCTGGTGAGTGTGCTTTTTCCAGAACCTGAGCGACCCACAACGCCGATGACTTCGCCCGCCATTATTTTCACGCTAATGCCCCGGAGCACTTCAGAACCATCGGTGCGATAGCGAAAGTGCACTTGGTCAAATTCGATGTGCCCCTTCAGTGGCGGCAGCGCGCTTCTGTCGGCCTGGGACAACTCCGTCCGAGTATTGAGGATGTCGCCTAAACGTTGAACGGACACCCCGGTTTGCTGAAAACTGGTCCAGAGTTGCGCCAGACGTATAATCGGTTGCGAGACTCTGCCGGCCAGCATATTAAAAGCAATCAATTGACCTACCGTCAGGCTGCCATCGATGACCAAGCGAGCGCCCATCCATAGGGTTGCGACCGTCACCAACTTACCGATCAGCCCAACACTTTCGTTAGCAATCGTTGAGAGATTTTGTGTCTTGAAACCAGCGGCGACGTAAGCGGCTATTTGGTTCTCCCACTTACGAATGGCTTGCGGTTCTACGGCCATGGACTTGACCGTATCAATGCCATTTACCGTTTCGACAAGAAACGCCTGATTCTCGGCCCCACGGGAAAAACTATCTTGTAGTCGGGCACGCAGCACTGGCGTGATCAGCGCCGAAACCAATACATAGAGAGGTAACGACAGCACCACAATTAGTGTTAACCAGGCGCTGTAGTAAAACATCACAGCGATAAATACGACGGAAAACATAACATCCAGAACAAGGGTGATAGCGTTGCCGGTCAGGAAACTGCGGATGTTTTCCAGCTCCTGGACACGTGCGACGGAGTCGCCAACCCTGCGAGCCTGGAAATAAGCCAAGGGCAAATTGACCAGATGTCGAAAGAGGCGCGAACCCAGCTCCACATCAATACGACTGGCTGTATGGGCAAACACATAGGTGCGCAAACCACTCAGCGCCGACTCGAACAGCATGATCCCCAAAAGACCTATGGCGACAACGTCCAATGTGGTCAGCCCATGGTGTACCAGCACCTTATCCATCACTACTTGAAAAAAGAGCGGTGTCAAAAGGGCAAATATTTGCAGTACAAAAGAAACCAGCAGGACTTCACCCAGTAGCTTTCTGTACTTCACGATGGCAGGAATAAACCAGGTAAAGTCGAATCGTGATGTCTCACCGAGGTTTCCCGCTTCGGAACGAACCAAAATCAATTGACCATTCCATCGCGCGAGCAGCTCTTCGGCGCTAATGATTTCCGCACGCTCAACACGCGGATCCTGAATAAGCACTTTGCCTTGGTCGAGCCTGGCGATAATGAAAAAACGTCCTTCTTTATCAATCGCTATGGCAGGTAGAGGCGTGCTGCCTAGGCGAGCAAGTGAGGTACTCACCCTTTTGGCTTTCAGGCCAAGCTTTCTTGCCGCAAGAAGCAGCTCAGCTTGAGAAAAGACGTGGTTATCAACTGAGAACTCATGAGAAAGCTGTTCAGCAGAAGCCGACAAATTGTGAAAGCGAGCCAACATGACCAGACAGGCTAAGCCCGTGTCCATGGCATCTGAAACTGAAGGCTGTGCAGGCGGCTCGACGCCTGGAGTGTATGTACTCATATTGCTGTTGCGTCCTTGCGTCCCAACTAGGGAGAAATTAATACCAGGCTTAATACTTCATAACCCACATGAAGGATGTGCCACCTATACCTCGGCAATCAGCGTTTGAGTTGCGCTCATGTTTGTTCACGGGCATCAGGAGGAAGAAAGTCACGATCAGGATCGTAGTTTTTGGTTAGATACATGGCTAAATCCGCCAAATCAGCAGGACTTAATGTGCCAGCAGCTTCTTTTAGCTTAAGGGTATCGATAATGTAATCGTAACGAGCATTGTTGTACTCTCGAACAACGTTGTAGAGTTGCCGCTGAGCATTCAACACATCGGCTGTATTACGAGATCCCAGCTCTCGCCCCACCGTGTTTGCCTTCACCGATGCTTGACTGGAGAGAATCGTTTGTCGCCGAGCACTCACTTGTTCTATGTCTGAATTGACAGCCCGATGTAAATTTCGAGTACTTTGTACGACCTCACGACGCCGATCATCTCGCTCATCTTCACTCTGAGCTAAACGCTCAGTGGCTTCACGAACTTGCGAGCGCGTCATGCCTCCCGAATACAATGGAATATTGAGCTCCAACCCAATGCTTCGCTGTGCAATATCGCCCCGATAACCAGAGCGACCAAAATCGGTGGGGTTGCTGTAGCCAAAGTTATCGTTGTCCCCATGACGATAGGACGCAACAGCATCCAGGGAAGGCGCAAAACCGGCCTTGCGTTGCTGATTGGTTTTCTCGGCAGCTGTCACCGCGAAATTGCTGGCGAGCAGCGACAGGTTTTGTTGCACCGCCTGACTTACCCAGGCGCTGGCCTCATTGGGCACAGGCGTCACCACAGGTAATCGATGCTCAACCCCCTCGATCGATGAATAGTCCTGCTTGGTAAGGCGTGCAAGGGCCTCATAAGCATCGTCAACCTTACGCTCGGCCAGCTTGCGGTTGGCATTGGCGTTATCGTAGGCAGCCTGAGCATCTAGCACATCCTTGATACTGGACGCTCCATTGTCAAGGCGCGCCTGAGCCTGCTGGTGCTGGCGTTGCAAGGCTGCCTCCTCCGCCTTGGAAGCCGCTAATGTGTCCAACGCGCGCAGCGTTTCAAAATAGGCTTGCGCGGCACCAAGGACCAACGCCTGCTCCTTGGCAGATAATTCCAACGCTGCTTGTGCCGTACTCGCCTGC
>NZ_SPKP01000032.1:4509-27357 GCF_023127835.1 Pseudomonas sp. B329
TGCCTTGGAAGCCGCTAATGTGTCCAATGCGCGCAGCGTTTCAAAATAGGCTTGCGCGGCACCAAGGACCAGCGCCTGCTCCTTGGCAGATAATTCCAACGCTGCTTGTGCCGTACTCGCCTGCGCAGCTTCGAGTTGAAACCAGCGATCAAGGCGAAACAACGGCTGATTCAGATTGGCTTGAAAGACTGACTGGCTACGCGTTCGCGTCAAACTCGGCTCATCACGCTGCAAACGAACCGACTCGACCGACCCACCCGCGCTGAGCGTCGGTAACAACCCGGCCCTGGCCTGTGGAACCGCTTCGCGAAGAGCCTGATACTCATGACGGGCAGCTGAAAGTTTGGCGTCGTTGATGACCGCTTGCTGATAAACGTTCAGGAGATTTGCACGGTCAGACTCGGCCGTAGCATTAGCGCTAACGCTTACACACGCCCCAAAAAAATAGCCTACCGCTTTTGTATAAAACATACGCCTCCTGCGAGCCTGCCCGTTTCCTCTAATGAGCCATCGCCTGGATTCTTCTCGGTTTACTGCGCATCAACCGAGTAGCCCTAGGACTGCCCGATTTTTGCCCTCTCGAAAGACAACGTATGTAGGAAAATTCCTAAAAAATAAAAAATAGATATGATTGACTTGATTTTTTGCAGGAAGAAGGTTTTTTTACACAGCACCCAAACCAGCAACCAATCGGCTCATCGCCCCACCTTTTTTTACTAGATTACGTAAGCCATTGTTGAAAAATTAGATGAATCTGCTGAGTATGCGCACAAACGCAGGGGTGGTGTGCCAACGGCCAGCTCCTGTATCAGCGGCACCGGTATCAACGCCCTGCATGATCTCTGCCGATAACTGCTGGGCAGTAGATGTCGACGTACTGCGGCAGGCATCCGATGCAACCGGTCATAGCGCTGCGTATCGTGAAACGAAATCCGATGCTTAGCTTGCCTAAACTGTGGATCACGTAAAATAGAGCTCTGCAGGTCCGTAATTTGTCCTCCCCCTAGTACTCGACAAATTGAAGGCAGGAGAGTATTTGAAACTTCAACTACCTAGTGGTCTACCCAAATCCACAATACGCTGTACCTCTGCGGCTGCCAGATCTTCAGTGAGCTGGCAATGCTCCTCCACAGTCACTGCTTTGATCGCATAGAAAGCTTGTATATGACCTAATGCCAACCATCCTTTTTCGTTGACTTGCTCAACTGACCCAGCCTCCCGTATGCGGTGGATCACATCTTCGCAAACACGGCGGGCCGTACGTTGATGTTCTTCGGTGTAAATGTGCATTGCCTAGATCTCCTTTCCCCTAGAGCTTTACCCATTTGCGTCAGTGTTCACAGGCAGATTTCACCACAGTCCTCTGGTGAAACACTCAGGCAGCGCTATGATCTCCGACTATACATATGTGTCCATACCGCATAATTGTCACTATTTGAAAACAGCTTTCGGATAGTCTGAAATTCTAGGCGAGCCTTCACCAGATACGCTCGCTTGACGTTTACTTTCCTGCTTTGCGCTATGGGTTGCTAAATATGTCAAACACTCGCGACGATTTTTCGAGCCGAACCAAGAGCGATTTGGCATTGCGGGCTAGCTATTTATGCTCCAACTGCAAATGCTCGACGGTCGGGCCGAGCGACGAGGCTTCAAATGCGGTGACAATGATTGGAGTGGCTGCCCATATCGCCGCCGCTTCGGCAGGGCCCGGTGCACGTCGTTACAATCCCAACATGACATCGTCAGAACGCTCTCATATTGATAACGGGATTTGGTTGTGCGGAACGTGCAGTATCCTTATTGATCGAGATGAACAGCGCTACCCCGTTGAGCATCTCTTAGCCCTTAAAAAACAGCACGAGGCATCTCGACGCATCCACGGATGCGGCGGTACAGATGCAGAGAACATCATTGCGATTGGCCCATACCTCCTAGCCTTAGGCTCAGTTGTACGGGTTGGAGTTAAAGGATCTCAGGTTAGAATTTCGCATTTTTTGCAGGGTACCATTCGTGACTTGTGGTCCTTGACCCAAGACTTTAAGAGATGGCCACAAGAGCGTCGTTACATCCTCCTTAATGAGCTCGGTTACGGAGGTATGTTGGCTGAAGCTCCTATTATTGAGCGGGCCAGCCAAGGATACGAGATCGATTTTATCCTTGAGGATGAGGTCAATCGCTGGGACGCAAGCAAGATTAAAACAACGTGTGCCCACACGCTAAAAGAGCTCAGGGGGGTAGATGCAATCGGTCAGATCTGTGAGTCCACTTTAGGCTTAGCACGCGGGACGTGGTTCACAAACCTTAGCCAAGGCAGTGATATTGCAGATATGTATTGGCGATATCTCGGGTCACCCTGGTTCAGCGGCCTTGTCATGATCGAAATGTTCCGTCTCTCTTCCACTCCGTCGAAGCCACGCAAGGGCTCTAAAGCAATGACGCCAATGGCTTGTATCAATCGCGTGAACCAGGTCGGTATCCCGTCATTCGAGCTCATCAATTGTCACTTACCAATTTCTGTAGATATCGAGCTAGAGGGTATTGGTAACTGGAAAGGGATGTTGTCGGTTTTCATTCCAAATGTGGATGAACTGAACGCAGAGAGAGGGAAGGCCGAAAAAAGGAACAGTCACATAGAGGCCATTGCAAACAGGTATGCCGCCCCTTCTGAATTAACTGATGAAAAACTCAGAGACCTGCTCAAAGGATAAAATGAAACTCGTGAAAATTTGAGGGCGTAGTCAAGCCAGAGGGACGTTATGAATGCCCCTCTACTAGCAATAAGGAATCAGGGTGGATTCAGCCTGGTATCGAGTGCAAATCGCTCTTGACTGACAAACTCGAACAAATCCTCAGCCGCTGTTGGATTCATCAACACATTCCAGCTGTGTCGAGAAACTGCAGATGGAATCAAGACAAATGGATGCTGCGCTAACAGGCTGTCACCAAACTGCTGCTGACCACGCCCCGGTGAGCCCGGGAACAACCAATAGGCGTTAGGAACTGAATCTGGCATGACGTGGTGGACGAGCCGTACGTCCTTCACTCGGGCGCACGTCAATACGTGTGGAATCGTGTCCAACGCCTGGAAGCCCTTATGCACGGCAACCTCAAGGATCGCGGTCGACGGATCCGCTGAGCAATACACCGCTTTATACCCTTTAGAATTCCACCGGCCGCCGGCCATTTCAGCACCAATGCCGGACGACCAGGTGGACGCATGCTTTTCCTGATCCAACCGCCACAAATACAGCTCTCCGTTCCCTGGCACACAGATCATCAGGAATACACCCCATACTCCATGCGGGTCAGAAAGTCCTCAACCAACTCAAATCCCATCTGAGTCGTCAGAAGATCGAGAGGCGTACGCCCTTCAAGCCCCATGGCAGGCGAGGTCATCCAATTGAGTGCCTGTTGACGATCCCCCAGCACTTCTTCCGCCTTGCTTAATACACTAGCCAGACGCCAAGTACTGTTGGTCTGCTCAGCTGTCAGCGGCTCAGGTTTTTTTATCCGCCGTTGCACTGTTCGATCTGATAGCCCGAGCACCTTCGAAAACACGTGGTGGTCCCGTAGCTGGCTATAAGATTGGACAAACGCAATCACCAGCTCCGACGGGAACCCCTTCTCCATCATCGAATGCAGCTCAAACGCACTGGTGACCTTGAGTTTCTTACCCTCTCCAAACAACAGCTGTAGCGGCCTCGCGGGGTCGTAAGCTGTTACTTGCAAGGTTTTGCTTGCAGCAATCATGATCGCACTCCTCTGCCATATGGCTAAAATATAACGCCACATGGCAAAAAAAGCCAATCCCTCCGACGACGGTTGCTTTCCTCAACGCTCACTCACGAACTCATGGGCTGAACGACAAGCATCCCACGGCTGAAAACACCCGAATGAGTAATACGAGGAATGACGAACCAGTTTTCGTAATGCTGTTGAAGGTCGAGACGTAGAGGATCCGGATAATTCTTCACTGGATTCGGCGATGAGACTCAAGAGCGCATTTAGGCCCGCTTACCTTGCGGGGCTGGTCAGGACTAATACCTATAACGCGTGGTCCACCATCATCGGTGACAGCTACAGCTCCGTCGCACTCAAGCTAGCACGACCTTCGTCGGCGGCTGAGCTCTCCTACAAAGCTCAACCATGAGCTTGACCAACAGGCAGCGTCGCATTCGGCGCATAGCGATAGCCATTGCCTCCCTGACCCAGTGCGCCCATAGCTTCGCATTAGATACCGCCACCATCATCCCTTCTGTCGCCTCACCCAGCTGTCTTGAATACCAGGTCGTCGGCGCCTGTTATTGGCTTCGCTGTACTAACTTTGGATGCAAGGTCAAAACCTCTGCGAAGGTTCGCCACTATGTCCCCGACGCAGTGGTCTCCAGCTACTCCTCAACAGGAGAGAACCCTTGGAGCGAAGTCCGGTCATTGAGCGGACCCATTTCGCACGCCAAGGGCGGCGGCAGCGGTACCACCAACGATCAACACGAAAACAACTTGTCGATCTTTAAAAACGTCGACGTCATTGGTCACCCAGGTATCGCAGCGTTTAACGCATTCGCCAGCGGTTCGGGGTACACCTGCTCCGGTGCCGGCATTCCCTATGTGCCGAATATGCTTAGCACGCTGGATTACATAGGGTGGCGCCATGGCATCCCCGAAAACATCTACCCACAATCGCTCATACCTGGCCTGCGTGAGGTCGGCAGCAGGTTGTCCTTAAATCTCTGGGGAAACATCTACCCGCGCAGCGGCTTCCTGCACCAAGTTGACGACTACAAAGCCTCGGCCGTTATGGCCCAACGCGCAGGAGACATTGTCACGCGTCCCGGCCAGGTCCACGTCTATCAACCTCTCCTGGTTGCCCCTAGCCCCGGCTATTGGCCTGCCGGTGAACTGCGCGAGTCGGACCCCACGACCGGAAAGTGGCAACAGCTCAAACCACGACTGACGAATGCCTGCTCCTCCTTCCCCGATCCGGGTCCGCACACCCAAGCCATCGACGGTGCGTATGCATGGTCACTCTGGCGCCCCTACACCTGTTGCAAGCGGGAGGGACAAACCTTCCTCGGCAGTACAGGCCCTCATTAACAATTTCCACACGGAGCTCCACCATGACTCGGACGTCACCTTTCGCACTCTCTTTCAGCGGCGCCTGGATGCTCTTAACAGTCATGCTGAGCAACCTGTCTTCCGTTACCGCGGCACCAGGTTTCAGTAATGCCGGCAGCGTCATTGGGGATGACGTCCTGTACAGCATCGGTGGAGGAAATGCCGTCTCTATGGGGCGCGCCGGCAACATGCAAAGCATCGGGGTTGGAGTTGGCTGGAACAGCAACCTGATGTGCGGAAACATGGACCTGTCGACCACGCTGCATAATCAGCTCAACGGCCTGACGGGTGGCTTTCAGGGCATCATGAGTAGCGTGATCCAAAATGCTACCGGCGCCGTTGCCTCACTCCCAGCGTTGATCATTCAACGTGCAGATCCTGGTTTATACAACCTGCTCACTAACGGCATTCTTCAAGCGCGCTTGGACTTCGACCGTTCAAAGGCAAGCTGTCGTTCAATCGCCGAGCGTATGGTCAACATTGCAGGTAATCACAGTGGCTGGGGCTCTCTCGCTGAAGGCCAAGCTCTCAAAGAAGCCATAGGGCAAAACAGGGATGCCGTAGCTGTTACCGCTCAAGCCGAATCCGACAACGGAAACACCGGGGTACCTTGGGTAGGCGGGAACAAAGCAGGAGGCCGAGGACAAACGCCTATCCGCGTGGTCAGCGAAGTAACAAAAGCTGGTTACAACCTGCTGAATAATCGGCCTGCAACCGACATATCCGCCATCGGCCCTAACGACTGCAACAGCGGAATGCTCTGCGGTACCTGGCGCTCCCCTGACGAGGCAGCAAAATTCGCTAACCGTGTGTTGGGAGAGATACAGCAACAAACCTGTGAGACGTGTACCAAAAGCACCACGACTGCCGGCGTGGGCCTGACCCCACTCATTCAGGAAGAGTACGAGCAGAAGCTCGAAACGCTTCAGGAGCTCATATCGGGTTCCAAACCACCAAACACCGAAAATTTGAATTTGGCGGGTAGTAGTTCGATGCCCATCACCCGTGGGGTCATCACAGCGCTACGCGACGAACCTGATCAAGAGATCCTGGCACAACGCCTGGCCTCGGAAATCGCAGTCACAAGCGTGCTGGAGAAGGCGCTGCTCCTACAGCGCGCCCTCCTCGCCGGCAACAAAGAACCCAATGTGGCAGCCAACGAAATGGCTACAGCCGCGGTGAACGCTGAACGTTTATCTCTTCAGCAAGAAATCACCAATCTGAAAACCGAGCTAGAACTGCGCAGATCCCTAACCAGTAACTCCCCTGCGGCGATCATCGCTCGCCACAAAGAGCGCAAAGACAACTCCCGGATGATCTACGAAGGCGATCCAGAAACCAACCGTCTTGAGCAGGCGGAAAAAGACGTCTCTGCTAGCGGTCGGAGATCAGTCCCATGATCAAAAACCATTGGTTCCGTCTCTTCAGTATGAAGGTTTGGGCACCTATCACCATGGCCTGCCTAGTCATTCTGGTCGCGTTCATTTTCAATGTGCTAGGCATTCACGTCATGAAGGGGTTACCCGCATGGCAAGAATGGAGAGCGCTTACCTACTGGCATTTTTTTGCGTGGCGAGTAGCGCTCTATTGCATCATCTTATGGGGTTGGATGCTGTACAGAGATCGGCTGTTTCAAGGCGAACGAGCCTCCACATCGAGTGTGCGCAGAGTTGAAATCGCAGTCTTTTTGTCGCTACTGCTGATTGAGCTAATTCGTGCCCAGCTGCGGCAGGGATCATGAGATGACGCTCTATACGAACGACTACCTTGAGTACTACCTGACTCTCGTAGGCTGGCTTGTCAGTAACGGCATCTGGGACGTCCTGCTGGACTCCGGAATGTTCGCCCTCCCCTTATTCGCGATTCTCCTCCAAGAATGGCTCAGGGCACGAGGCGAAGGTGCGGATGAAGGCAACAAAGGCTTGCTAGCAAGCACTCGAATCGAAAGCCGTCTTTGGTTGGCCACCGCTGTGATCATGTTCGCAGGCATCCCCTTCATTCATCTCGATCTCAGTACGCTGAGGTTCGATGAAAGCCGGTCCGAGCAGTGTCAGTACCAAGTCCCTGCTCCAGTTGACACTGGCTGGGGACGATCCTTCACTTCGCTAAATAATCAGAGCGCTCAAGTGCCTGTCTGGTGGTTCTTCGTGCACTCCGTATCCAAGGCCATAACCGGCGCAGCGGTTGCGGCCATTCCGTGTGGGACCGACCTCAGGCAGATGCGTATGAAGGTGTACAACACGCGTCTGCATGATCCGGTGCTAGCCCAGGAGGTCGCTGACTTCACCAACGACTGCTACGGCTCCGCCCGGGCAAAGCTCTTCATGAATCGTCCTAACCTCACCGACGAGTTGACCAACGATATCAATTGGATTGGTTCCAAGTACTTTTCCAATCAAATGGGTTACTACGATACCTATCAATCAAAGACACCACGCACGGAGTGGCCTTACGACCCGATAAGAGATATGGGACTCGCCCAAGTAAGGAATGGTGGTGGATACCCGACCTGTAGCCAGTGGTGGGGAGATAGCGATCGAGGCCTTCGTGCTCGACTGCTCAGCCAGGTCGACAGCAGTCTGTTGGAGCACTTTGTTCGCTGGGCCAGCTTCATGTCTCAAGATGAGGTCAATGACGCGATCATTAGGCAGGTGGTTTCGCCGAGCAGTCAAAGGATGACTCAGGGCAAGGTGTACACCGACTACGGTGGCCAGGTAGGAGGCTCGCTGTTCAATGATATGAGCCGAGTGACAGGCACGGTTGGATTAACGGTAGGAACCCTGGCGTACTTTCCAGCGATGGACGTTGTACGCCAAGCCCTACCAATGGTGCTTGCTGCTCTCAAAATGGCACTGGTGATCTGCATCCCACTGGTGCTGATGTTCAGCACCTATGACTTGAAGACGACCATCACCGTTTCCGTCGTGCAATTCGCCATCATTTTCGTCGATTTCTGGCTGCAGATTGCGCGCTGGATAGATACCACGATCCTAGATGCGTTGTACGGAGCCAGCTCCCCTCACTCCAGCCTAAATCCGCTGATGGGTATGAACAATACACAGGCAGATATGCTGTTGAATTATGTAATGGCTGCACTGTTTATAATCCTTCCCGCCTTCTGGATGACTACTCTCGCGTTAGCAGGTGTCAAGGCAGGTGCTACTCTGCAAGGTATGTCAGATGGGACAAATGGGGCGCAACAGCAAGGTGGCAAAGGTAAAGACGCAATCAAGAAAATCACCTAAAACCTTTCGGAGAGTATGTAGCAGCCCTTTTGACCCTTAGTCGAATTTAGAATCGTGGGAGTTTTTAGGCGAGTGGTGGTCAGGAAACAGCTTCTCGCTCTGAAATCCAGCAACAGGATCCTCGTCACTATCATCGAATCTTAAAAAAGCCAAAAGTCCAAAGAAGCCCACAAAAACAAGCGTCACCCAGAACGCAACGTAAAGCAGCACTCCTGCCGATAATACCTTTAGGACTCTAACTACCCAAATCACTACGATTGCCGGCATTCCCCTCCCCTTCAACCAGCGGGCGAATGCAGCATCTAGCCGTGAGTAAATTTTATAAACGTTCGCCAAGCGGCTACCAAATAGCTGAGTAAATTCCTTTTTTCTCATCTCGTATTTATCCTGTTCTACCATGTGCGAAACTTACTTAAGCGCCCAATGGAATGGGCGCCGACAGGTTTGCACATCCCAAGCAAGAGTGACTGCAGGAAAATTCCTTATTTTCAGCGGTATTTTCGGAAATGAACGTTTTGAGCGATAGTGATCGAACGAAACAACTCAGAAAATTTTCCAGTCCGGCTGAGCGTCCAACGCCCGATCAAAACTCAGTCGTCATTGGAAGGCTACCATTACTGAGCAGCCGGACTGATCGATAACGCTAAAGCCAATCCGTAACATCGGAACCACATTCGGAGACTACCTCCGGCCAAAAGCAGCCGTTAGATGTGAATAGGCACACTTGGACGATTCACTCACCCGCCGGCACTGAATAACTGTTGCTGGTTAAGGGATATCAATAGAACGGTGGATATGGAATTATTGGTCGCTCCAAATATATAAGGAAGTATGCTGGTGTCTACTACCAAGGACCTCATTTCCCTGCATCTGGATAAGGCTGCGGCGCAACTGCGTGCCGAGGCGCTTGAGCAAAACCGGGCCCTCCACCTGGAATTGCAAGAGCTCAAGTCATCCAGCGCTCTTCTGCTCCACGAAGTCCAGAGCCAGATCGGCAATGCCGAGGCTAAGATCTCTGAGCGGGCCATTGAGAAGACACTGTCGATTCTTCATCACATCAAGCAGTGGATTCTTGCGATAGGAACCTTCATCACGCTGGCATTGGCCGTGGGAGCATTCTTTGGCTACAAGAACCTTGCCGACAGTTTGACGAACACCTTCACGAACAAGGTTGATCGGTGGTTGCGCTTCGAGGACGGTGATAGCGATGAAAGCAAGGCGCTTGATGCAATGCGCACCCAAGCGCTGCTGGACGCCTACATGGTGCGTTTCGCTCGTGAGCGTGTAGACGGGCGCAATGGTTCATTGTCTCTGACGGAAGCTGAGCGGCAGCGTCTATTCGCGATCCTCCAGGATCCCTCATCAGATGTTGGGCAGTTCTCCGACGCGTTGACCATCATTACCCGTAGTCGTGGACTGTTCGCGCCGGCTTGGATGGAGGATCCAACCGGTAAAGCCCTTGCCCAACTGGTGAACGACTCGTCTTTGAGCCAGCACAAGCGAGTGTTGCTGCTGGAGCGGCTGAAATTCGACCGTGCTTTCCTACCGTTCTCGCGCACCCTCATCGCTGACGCAGATAACGTTTGGTCTATGAAAATGCTGGCATTCGATAACCTCAAACTGTTCGAAGATCCTATGGCCTTGGAGTTCGCTCGAGCCAATGTAGGCAAGGTGGACCGTTACTATCGTTCCCAGCTGGCGCTCTATATCGCGCAGGAGACAGGGTCTTATGTGGCGGTGAACGAATATGCACAGTTCCTGCGCCAGACAAAGCCAGAGCTGTGGCAGTCCGATCTTTTGGGACTGGTGGCAGGCCTGGGTGGAATTTTGCCAAATACTGGTGAGTTGCCGCTGGAGGATATCAGCGCCCTTATCGCTGATAATGTGCTGTTGGGGGCAGGCATTCGCCTAGCTGATCTGTTAGGTTCCAGACGCTTGGCGCTTGAGTTGGATGGCGGTTACGCAGCGCTGGTTGAGCCCGGCCGCTGGCTCAGTGAGCCACGCGTGATTGGTGCGATTATCCGACATCGGCCACTTTCACCTGATTGGTTGGCCAGAGTGGTTTCGTTCTTTCAGGTCAATGACCAAGGTTATGAACTGGCGACGCTGCAATTAACGCTTCGGGACAAGGACCGCCTGTTGACGCAAAAGGGTGCCGTCGGCGCCAGCGACGTGCGTGGCCAGGTGTGGTTAAGGGTTGAAACCGTTCCAGGGGGGAATCAGCTTAGCGCGACCTGGCGCGACGCGAGCACAGGGCTGATATCAGCAAGCGTGATCGAGTCACCACAGGATTTGCCAAAGAGCCTTTTCCAACTGTCGTTTGATCCTCAGTTGTTAAAAAGCCTGACCTATCAAGTGCGCGTTTATGAAGACTACATGTGATTAGAAGAGGCAATCAGCCTTGCAGGACCTAGGGGAACCGGTCCCTACTCACTGGAGCGAGAGGTCATATCGGATTTTTCCGAGGCCGTAAGCTTAAAGGCTTGAAATATCTAAGGCGGCGAGGTTCGACTCCGTCAGCGTCAATCGACGTGGTCCTTACCTCTACTAATTTTATAATCTGAGACTCACTCAGCGTGTCATCTCTGCCCTCATACACAAAGCCCCATTCTATAAGATATAGAATGGGGCTTTGTGTATGCCGAGTTCAGCGTTCCAACATTGGAGGTCAGCGTGTCAGAACCCATCCTTAGCTTCGAATGCCCTCGGCCACAAAAAGCGGGGTGACTTGATTGAGTCCTACCGCCTGGAAGTGGCCGACACCCGAGATGGCACGACTGTAGAGATCTCAGTCTCGACGAGGCATCTTATTTCCGCTCGCAGCATGGAGAGGATCCTCCTAAATAGAAAAATGTTCTACTCCGTCACGCAGCTTAAGCACACCAGGATACTGAGCGAAATGTTTGATCAGCAGCAGCTTGAAGCAACCCTAGACTAGCCCGGCCCAACGAGTCCCTCATGCCCGCCAGATTCAAAAATTTGTGCACGCAGGTTTTGGTTTGAGGGTAGGGACCAAGATGTTGAGCCTATACGATTGGTACATACTTTCCAATTTCCAGTGCAACGAAACGCTACAGCCCGTTAGCGCAAAAGCTCAAATTGATCGGATATTTCCCCAGGCCGATTCTTACCTCACAACGTAATAATCCCGGCCAACAAATGATTCCCTGGCCCCAGAGCCCCAGTGCCAGTGAGTGCGAGGAAAATACGCAGCCCTCCAAATACCAGCCATATGCATGCCAAGACTCTCAGTATCCATCCTACGATTCGCATTGATGCTCCCTTCCCCTATTTCGCAGCCGCGACGATTGCCCCGCCCATACTGCCACTGCCCAGCTTTTGAGGACCGGGCTTGAGGTACATCTGAGCGACTTTTTCCAAAGATTAGCTGCGCTCGTACTCATCGGCAGTCATGAAGCCGAGATAAGAGCAGTTCATTACAGTAGCAGTGTTCGATACCGTCGCGTTGCGTTTGGCCTCTGCGATCACCCGTTTGGTGATTTTTTGCTCTGGCAACCAGTGATACGCATTGGCATAAACTGCCTGTCCATCGCGAACGTCAAAAAAGGTGAATACGTAGTAATGCTGTCGGTGCATGACCAATCCTGCTTGATCCTGGAGCGCGGAAATCGCGCCTATCCTACGGCCTTAGCCCCACAGTTGCGGGGCTTAGGAATTACCGGGAATTTCCCGCCAATTAGTATTTTTCGAGGCTTCGCTTTGCTGAGCTGACGCAATCGCCGTATCCGCTAGCGTCCTCGCTGTCAGCGTAAACTTCATCGCAGATCTGCTTCGCTTGCTGCGTCGAGGATGCTGTATGTGCCGGTGGATTGCAGGCTGGAGTATTCGCCACAATTATGGCGGCGATAATCAAACCCAAAGCTATCAGCGTATGACGGAGCTCCATGCTTTGCTTTCCTACTTATTTTTACGACCTGAGCGTGCAGCACTCCAAAGTTCTATTTGTTCCCCGCACGCTTCAAACTCACTCGCCAAGTGCTTCTTATCGTCTGGGATTACGACGAAGCTGCCTTTTTTGAACTGCTGCATTTGATGGGTAATGCTCATTTGCTGAGCGTTAGCCTGACTGATCTTTGCTTTGCTGATGACGTCGAGCAGTTCAGCCGGAACAGATGCTGGAGTTGTGTAAAGCTCATCGCGGTAGGGTGTGCCTGTCAGGGCTTCAAATTCCTCAATTGCTTCAAGATAGATGCTATTCATAGAGCCTTCTTCGTTCTTGAGGACGCGAGAGCCGCATCCCTACACTGCCAAAGCCCGCAACTCGGCAGGCTTGTAGATATTGCGACTTTTCCTGCTTAATTTGATGGTTTGGGCAATGGGTTTGAATCATCACCCGCACGGGATGAGTGGATGAAGTTACCGTCTCCCAAATAAATTCCCTCATATCGTTTCCCGGAGGTGTTTAAAAATAGAAGATCACCCGGCTTCAATTTCAGACCTCCCATTTCAATAGCGATGAGCTGATCATCTGTGAGCCTCACCGGGGATGAATTGCTTAGTAGCTGCGCGGCCCATTTCCTGAGTTCTCTTGGCGCCTCTTGCTCGCCTTCTTTTTTAGGGAGTAACAACGAGACAGCTAAATTCACGTAATCGCGTTTGATTTGCTGGTCTTGCAAGCTTTGCTGCACCCAAAATCCCGCCAGCGCAAGCACAACTGGAATCGCCAGGATCGACACGATCTGAGACACCACCAACATGCGAGCAAGCGCTTGGTCGAGACCAGTGCTGTTATTTTGGGTCATTACGTCAGGTTTCCTAGTTTAAGTGACCTTCACATTCAAACGTGTACCGCGTGAGAATCGACGTTCCCACCGCTTCAATTCTTTTATTGATATCGGAACGAGCCACACGCTCACACTCATCACGACCTCGAATATCGAGATACAGCGGCCCGAAGGACCTACAATCGAAAAGTGTTGTACATTCGTATATGGTCAACGTGGTGCGGAGGTTCTTCGTCTTTTCATCAAAAACCAATTGCCTCTGGTAATTATCGAAAACGACAACGCCCCCTACCACTACCGTTAGTACCCCAACAGCAAACGCTGTACGCTTAACGATCCGAAATTTTCTTTCCCTAGTCACAGTTCGCATGATCCTTTCTTTACGTCATTTATCGCAGGCACGAATGCGCGGCTTTTTTCCGTGGCGACTGCTGCGGCGTACTGTTCGTCCTGCTTCACCAGGTTTACCAGCTCCTGGAGTTGTGCCCGCATGTTCTCGTAGATGGCCATCGTCTTTTCCTATGCGTCCGCAATTTCGGCTCGCATGATGGCTATCTTCGGTGTTAGTCGCTTACGAATTCCATCAATCAATTCGGTTATCTGCTTACATTCTTCTTTCGTAAAACGCCAGAATGGTGCACCACGCAAATCGGTGAATGCCTTAAAATCTATGCGTTGGCGGCGAACTCAATTTTTCATTCTTTGCCGAAAAAGGCTCTTGCCATTTTCTGCATGCGCCCCTTGTTCCCATGCTGCTCGGACAGGTAGGTGTAGATATTTGGGAGGCGCTCCTTGAGCTTTGTTACCTGGGAAGCGTACGTGTCTTTATGTTCATTAGAAATTTTCCATTCAGCGAATTGAGACGCTCTTGAATCTATAAAACTCGCTGCGGATCTTGTGCCCTCAGGGTCACTGTTCATCTGCAGTAGTATCTGAAGAAGGCGTTCCTCCTCTTCAGGTGTTCTAGGAGTGATGTTCGGTAACAGCTCGCCGTATTCGCCCAATATAAGGATTGAGGCCTCCACAGAGACCTTGAGATCGTATACAAATGGCCGAAGCATGGTGCCAATGATGGCGCGAGTGTCTCCTTCAAAGAGGTTGAGCAGTAGCTTTGAATTCTGAATGCTCGTGGAGGACGGTTTGGCGAACGTGGCTTGTTTGACTGCAGCTGTAAGCCAGGCCGACACGGCTTGGTGAGCTGAGGTCTCACCAGAAAAATCGATTTTGTTGTCAATCATGTATCTCAATGCAGTTCGCTCATTGGTGCTGGCAGCTTCAATGAGGTTCATCCATCCAGGAGCATCAATACCTGCCCCAAAGCTCCGATCAAGTATGGCGGCTCGCAACTCCAGCAACTTGGCGTTGGACCCCTCAAGGGCGTGGCTCAAGAACCGCGTATCGATATCTGAGAGCGCCGGTACTTTCTCGGATGCCAAGTTGAACGAGGTGAACCATTCAAGGAACTCATTATCCGTTAGGTCGTAGCCACTTAGCCTATCCGCAAGGGTCGAATACGACTCATAGACGTGGCCAGAGGCAACGTTTCCGATGGCTCCAACCTTAATCAGCCTAGACAGAATCGGTGCCACTAGGTGTGCAGACTCATCTTCAATCGTCAGTCTGAAGAGGTTTTCAGAGATGATCGCTGCCCGAACCAACGCGTACAGATATTCCTGCTCGGCTTCAAAAGCCTCCTTGATGCCTGGAATCTCGCTGAGCGGTACTCCCGTATTCAGCCTCATGTACATGACTGCAATTGAGACTTTGATGCGGTTGGATTTCACGTTAGGTAGATGCTGCAGAATCAGCTGCGGCATCGCGCTGGAAAGCTTCCCGAACAGGGCTGCTGCGAACCAGACCCTATGTTCAGCAGGGTTCAAATCAATTGCCGTCGTAACTGCCGCGGTAGGCTCAACACCTATGAAATAAGGCCTAGGGGTAGTGGTCAGCCTTATTTGGCCAAAATAGGCTGTGAAACATGGCAGCCAATCGCTTTCATCGAGTGGAACTCGATTTAAGGTTGCATGCTCAGTCGCTGCGAGTTCCAGGACCGCGTCCCTCAAACCATTGTCGTTGAGGCTAATTTTACTCGTATCAATCTTTTTGAGATCTGGATCGGGCATTACCATATGGAACAACAGTTCAGCGCCACCCATGGTCAAGGGTTCAAATGGGGCGCTTACAGAATCCAGGTAGCTGTCGTACTTGGAAATGGTCTCTGTATAGCCTTCAACAGACTCTGGATCATAGGCCTCTTCCATCATTTCTTCGAACGCAGTTTTGGAAGTCGCCAGTGCCTTCTCGAAGATGTCTGCGCGCAGGCCTAACCCAATCAGTCCCTTGATGGAATCAAAGTAACCGGGATCTGTGCTTACCGTTTCCAGCTGATCCCCATTTCCAAATTTCGCACTCACGTGAGGGAGCAGGTCATCAATGCTGCACCCTTCCATTTGAGACGCTTGATGGAGGGTTTTCAGAAGACTGACCGGGGAAACCGGTGTCTCCAAGCGGCGAACAAAAGAGTCCTTAAATCCAAAGTAAGGAACGAGTGCGGCGAGCCTTTTGCCGTCTTGGGAGTCGATAGCATCTTCAAGTGGCTGGTCGATAAGTTCCGCGATGGCGATATCCGAAGATGTCTGGAAATGGATCTGCAGGATCTGGATGGGCCAGCCCGTCTTCATGTCCTCTCCCAGGAGTGCCTTCAGGGAGCGCTTGGTTTTATCGATGTTTAGCGCCACGGTTTGGGCGGCTTCATCTTCAGCTTCTGTGGTGCTCTCAGTGCTCTTATCGACCGTCGGAGCATCTGGGTCTCTCAGCATCGCCTCGATGGCCACGCCATTATATTTGCAGATTGCCAGGTAGGCAGCGATGCAGACTACGCTTGGTCTATCTGCAGTGACCAGCAGTGTGGTTGCGATGTCGTTGATGAATCTTTTCTGTAGGCGAGGAGTTACCAACCCGCCAGCCATGGGGCTATGACGCTGGAGAATTACGCTGCACGCATCAGCATCCAACAAGTTGGATGCACCAAAACTCTCACTCCAAAGTTTCCTGAATGCATCTTTCCAGCCGGATGTGATGATCGGCGGGGTACGAAACACCACAGGGAACTTCTTGGCGATGAAGTCCTTCGAGTCGTAGCTTTGCTCGTTTTCTCCATTGAGATATTTGGACACCTTTGTGGAACAGAACGGCACTATGACACTGAGATTTTCCTCGCCTGTGACGGACGTGAAAATTTCTAGATCGCTCCATACCGCTCGCAGGACATCCCTTGGCAGCCTGTCCAAGTTATCGATCACAATGATGATGTGGTAATCCTTCACTGCATGCAGCTGCTTCCGCAGCGCCTGCTTCAAGTCGAGAGGGCTCACCTCTTTGCTGACTTCGATAGTTTCAGTGATTCGATCATCTGAACTGCCTTTGAGCAGACTGGCCAAGTTCCAGCGTTTCTTCGGATCCTCTTCTCTTCGGCTGGCGAGATACGCGAACAGAAGAATAATGCCAGGCGCTGTGCACGCCAGCACATAAAGAGCATGGAGCCATAGGCCTAGAGAATCGCTGGCATGAAGGCGAATTAGATAGTCACGAATAAAGGTCGGCGTAAGCACACCGCTTGCGATCAGTAGCACTGCCCAGATACTGATATGACTGCGGGTGTCCTTCGTGTAGCTGTAGTGCCGACCTAAGGCGATGTCGCGGCTAGTTTCGACCTCCGCGATTTGCTTTTCTCGCCCCAATGCCTTGAGCAGTTCCGTGACCTGCTCGGTCAATTGTTGGATAAAATTGCTTTTGATCGAGCCTTGATAATTCTGCTCGCAGTCAAAGAGCCATAGCTTCGCTTTCGACTTCTCCGTATCGATCTTCTTTTCGAGCATCTGGAGGATCGAACTCTTCCCTGAACCGAATTCACCGTCCAATCCAATCACCCGGTGATTGGTTTTAGGCTTTAGATAATCATGCATCGCTTGAGCCACGCGGTCGTGACTCTCGCCCTTGAAAACATCGACATCGGACGGGCTTTCACTTTGGAAGTTTAGGTTGTTCATCAGTCCCTTGCACCTCTGCCGGCCGGCACCAAATGGCCAATTGCCGCCAGCATACGACTTTGACGGTAATTTGCACCAGAGTAGTCATATGCATGGCGCGCCAGGATTTCACGGCAATCGTGCCGGATCTGGAGAAAGTTGGCAGAGGATTTCCTTTAGCTTACAGGCACGTCCTTTGCTGTATTCAAGGTAAAGGACAAAGCTAAAGGCTATCCGGCAATAGAATGTCCCATCTGTGAGCGTGTTCGTAAGGTGCTTGTCACTCACATGGTGGACGCCTTAGACAACGCCCGTGGACGCTATCGACCTGCCGCCATTGATTCGCCGTGCTGTCGATCAGCACCGGGCGCGCATCGAGCGTGCCCAGGACCTGGCACAACTCGCCATGGCCCAAGAGCGCGCCGAAGGCTTTGTCGAAGGCGTGGACGCAGCGCGTGCGTTGACCCCGGCCACCGTCGAAACGTTGTCGATCACCCTGGACGACGCTGTAACGGCACGTCGTGAGATACTGGAGGCATGAATGCTTCCGCTGTAACGGGGGAGTATCGGTAAAGTGCTTACTGCCCATTAAGGCTGTTTTGGGGTGAGTCAGTAAGCACTTTACCAATACCCCTCTGAGCCCCCCGGTTCAGTACTTCACTTTGTACGTCGGTGAATCCTCCGGCCGCTGGCATGGATGCGCTCGGCCGCGGCCGGGTGCAGCGGTAAAGACGATGGCCATCTACGAAGAAATGCGGGCAATCTGACATAGGCTATTTGAAGATGCCGGATTTCCCGAGAAGGACAAGTACTGCCAAGGCGACGAACAGCCCGATAGCCACCCACTGAAGTACGGCCAGCTTGCGCCTGAGAGGGTGAGGAAAGGCGCTTATATCTTTGGCACTGATCCCTCCGCGCTTCAGGTAGAAACTGGAGAATGTGACGAAGCCAGAAATCCCGCCGATTAGCATCAACCGGCCCCACGGACCGCCATTTCTAAGCGCGGCCAGTGTCATAACGGAAGGGCTGTTTTTGAGGTGCTCCAACATCTGATCCATGTGCATGTGGCTAACTCGCAGCGCGACTCCAACCCAGACGAACATGCAGACAATCACCACACCGCACAGGACTCCCACAATTAACTCGGCAGTGTTCATTTCGTCATCTCATACAGCACTTCGCCTGCCATTTCACCGCCACTTCCCCCGAGTGCGCCGCCTGCTACAGATGCGCCGCCGACCAACACAACGCCACAAGCCAAGGTAGCCGCGCCACCGGTTGGCACACCCAGCGCCACACACAGCGTGCCAACGAGCGGGGAAGTAAAGAGTGCCCCGGTAAGTGCACCGCCGGCAACACCGCCGGCAAAACTTCCCGTCTCAGTGAACCGAACTTTCTGGCAAGCCTCGGTTTCACCCGCCGCGCAAACGTCCTGAACCTTCATGTAAGAGGCACCACCGCCGACGGCCGTGCCGAACCAGCCGCCATATTTGACGACTGTGGCGGCCTTGGCCACCCCGTCTAGGTGCGTTGCGTAGCCGGGGATCTGCCCAGGCGCACCGGCTTTCGTCCACCCGTGCACCAAGCTGCGACTGGAGATCCCGAGCGCGCTCTTCAAATTCGGGTGATCTGGAAAACCAATACCTTTGCGAATCAGCCCGGTCAAACCAGTGTTGAGCTGCGCGAGTAGGCGCTTGCGCTCGGCGAAGAATTCCGGTGAGCGCAGGTGCCCGTCCTTGAGAAAGGCGCTTTGATGCAGCGCCTCGATGTCACGCAGTGTGCCTTTCACTGCCTCCAGATTCCTGGCAAACATGGCTTCCCCCGCACCGATCGCGGTAGAACCCTGCGATAGGAATCCCTCAATCTCCGCGTGATGGCGTGTCATGAAATCGGCTTCGCTAGCGCTCAGTGGCTTGAGTGCCTCGTTAGTCTTGGCAGCAGCTTCCATCAGCACCGCTTCTTCACGGGTACACTGAAAGTTGTTCGGGTCACTGAGTACGATCATTGAGCCAGCTTTGACGTCACCCCGATTAGGGTTGAGCGCCCGAAACTTGTTCATCACCGTCGGGTTGGGCGTAGGGAACAGCGTGTTCTCCAGTGCTTCGTGGGTCATGGTTTTGGGCACAACATAGAAGCCTGGCTGCTGTGGCTCTGAACGGTCGAATACGGCTGGAGCTGGAGTGCTCGATGGTGAAAATGCAGACTGACGAGGCGCTGGCGAACCGCTGGTTAGCGTTGATGAGGCAGATTGAGCGACTTGCTTGGTCGCAAGCGGTGCCGCACTTTTGTTGCGATAGGTGGCCGTAAAAACCGAGGGGATCAGACGGGCTCTGCAGGGGCAATCACTGAAGCTATCCAGCGTGCCAGCCATAAGCCTGCCATGGCTCACCATGTGCGAAATGCCACCGACGATCCGATAAGTTTTCCCGTCCTTACCACAAGTAACCCGATCACCTGCGCAGGCATGTAGGACACCAAAAATGTTGATTCTGTTATCACCATCCAGAACTTTCCCACCGCAGGTGGTTAAGTCACCCAAGCCAATGAAGTATCCGTCACTCATAGATATGCTCTCCATTTCTTTCGTTCGAACCTAAGATGTTCCCGGCCACAGGTTGCGACTCCCAACTCTGAGCCGAGGGCGTGGCTAAACCGTCAAATAGCTTCCTCACTCAGCCTCGGCAATTGGCAGGAAGTCCTTTGCCATCGGCACACCTTGCCGGGCTATGAACAGGAGGCCACCTTGGGGGGTATTGATAATCACATCGCCATTACTGAGATGGCTGCCCACCAGGGCAACGTGACTATTACCTTCCCCCGAGGCAGTAACGATTTGCGCCATGCTGCCATCGTCATAGACGACGTAATCGCCCTTCTGCGCTGCGCGTACCTGCTGACCGTTATCCAGCGTGAATTCCATCGGCGCCGTCGCATGTTGAATCACCCCGCCGTTACGGGTTTGACTGCCCGCAGTTGCCACTCGGTAAATAGCGATCGGGGGATGAGCTTTAGCGTAAGAACGCTGTTGGTTAACAATAGCCAAAGCCTGTTCGTCAAAACTGGCAAGCTGCCGTTCCGTGAAGGGAGATTTGTCCAGATTACGAAGAAATTCTGGTGAAACTTGGTTGGTATACGCCAGGGGCAACGAGCCGTTCATTTGTATGATCCTGATCCATGGGGGCGGGTGTTGATAGCAGTCCACTACCCTGGAACATTGGATATCGAAGTCAAAGAGGAAATTTCCTACGAGAGCTCTCCTGGGGCCTAGACCAGCTCAACCTGGCGCAAGGGCGGCGCCGAGGGCTTTATCCTAGGCGTGGACGAACCTTTCACAGCCCGGCGCCAGGCGCTGGAGCAATGATTGTTTCAGGGGAAGATTGCTTTGCTGTAATGTGGGAGCATTGGAAAGCGTTCATTGCCCATTAACGTTGTGTGGGGTGAGTCCTTGAACGCTTTACTAATACATCTACGATTAAGAAAACAAAAAACACCGGCACTTGGCCGGTGTTTGTGTTGCATATAGCTAGGGAGTTGTAGCGTCAAGGTCGAAGCTCACCATCTGAACTTCTCCATTAGTTTTAAAGATCGAGATACTATGAAATTCATACACTGTGTTATTGGTCTTTAATTTTACCTTATCCTCTACGACCTCACGAACAGCATTAGAGCTTTTTGTCACAAGAAATGGGTAGCTATTTTTTGACTTTAAAAGAGCCGCTTCGTCGCTAGGCTGAATGTCCATGAGGAAGTACCGATAGACATCTGCCACAGTAGCCCCTCCGGTATCGTATAAGACTTCATAGATAGCCCCGCCTTCACCAACTTTCGTGACTGAAACGACTTTGCTAGGATCTGGTCTGGAAGGCGAGCTTATATAAATATACAACCCCTGCCCTAGACAAATGATCAAAAGCGCCCAAATTCCCCACTTAGTAACCCCTTGATTTGGCATAATCTATACCAGCCTTGATCCATACTTGGTCAACTGGATCATCGCCATAAGGTGTATCTCCCCAAAAGGTCCCGAAAGTATTTTCTGACGTACCAGCCCTCATTTGAGCTGCACCTGCGGCTCGCAACAGCACTTGCTCCGGAATACCGCCCGCCGTGCCCACTGCACCATAATGGAAATTACCAAAATTCTCGTACTGTGGTTGACCTTTTTTGTAGTCCCAGGGGCCGCCATTTCGGACCTTGCCATAAAACCAGGTATAAAAATGAGCAGAGCCGCGAGACGGGTAAAACTGATCATTTTTTAGCGTCTCCTGCATATTATTTTCTAAGGATACACCTGGTGGAGCACTCGGCAATTGGCCCCTGCGGACCTTCCTTCTGGCATCACTCAGCATTCGTTTCTGGATCTCATCCTTTTTACTTTTTAGAAGTGCAATTTCGTCCTTGAGAATTTTTGCCGCGTACGCCGATTGGTTGGCTTTATTCCAAACATTAATCGTGTCCCTGGGCGCCAATGAACGAAGTGCCCGATTGAATGTTTCAGCCAAATAATCGTCAATGGTTTTCGTAAAGAAGACCGCGCCATAAAAACTATCTGCTACCGAATCTAGCGCCTTTTGTTCTGACTCTTTAGCTAAAATTAGCGTTTCCGCCAGGGTAAACGAGTTACGATTTCTTTCTTCTAAAGAGTTACCTGTGGCGGGGGATGATGCTTTCGCAGCTATTAGTTCGTCTGTCACCTTTTTTTTTCTAGGTTGTTTTTTTTGATCAGATAGTTTTGCTCCTCGTTTTGAATTGCACTGCGTAAAATAGGCGGATAAGTCTTGGACAAGAAATTTCTCATGCCTGTATGGTCGAAACCAGCACTATGGCCCATCATAGGGCCGCCGTTGCTATAGCCACCATTACCACCCACGCCACCCATTGGGGAGTAGTTTGGCGTTCCTACCCCTGTAATTGTTATGGGTGTTGTAATTTCCATCCGTCCAATTGGTCCCATTGGTCCTGCCATGTGCGTATCTCCTTATTTAGTGTCGAATCCAAAACAATTATTGGACCGATTTACGCTCGCCAGTGCTTGATAGGGCTGGCTTCCGTGCGTTCACCTTTCTCCCAATAGGGAAAAAGCTGCACGAAATACTGTATAAATATACAGAATAAGCCGTCAAGTTCATTTATGCGTCAGTGCATAAAGGCGACGAATGGCAGGTTAACTGGATTTTAGACGTAATGATATAACCTTTCGGTAGTAGTCTGATTCTCAGGAAAAATGAGGGTTTGACCCCCTTGTGGTTGCCTCTCCGGCCGAACCTCCTTCAGTATTTTACTTTGTACGTTGGCGAATCCTCCGGGCGTTGGCCACGTCGGTCATACAGGCGTGTCGTGCTGATATTGGCGTGACCCAGCCAAACCTGGACCTTGGCGATATCGGCGTCATGCTCCAGGGCATTGGTCGCGGCCGTGGCCCGCAATCCGTGCACACCCAGCCCGTCGACGTGAATGCCCGCCGCTTTGTCCCACTGTGCAACCACCTTATAGATGCCATCGGCGCAAATGCCGGCGCCGGTGGTGCGGCCGCGGATCGAGCGGAACAGCGGACCATTGCCAGGTTCGCGCTTACTGTCGCGCTCCAGGTACTCATGTATCTTGTCAGCCGCGAACGGGTGCAGCGGTAAATAGCGGGTTTTGCCGCCCTTCCCTTTCACCTTCAGATGCTTGATCCCGCGCCGGTCCTGCAGGTCGCCCGTCATCAGCTGCGCT
>NZ_SPKP01000032.1:27367-45780 GCF_023127835.1 Pseudomonas sp. B329
TAAACCGTGGTACAGCAGCACGGACAAGATTGCTCGATCGCGTACCCCCTTTAGTGTCCAGCCATCCGGCGCCGTTAGCAGTAATTTGGCTTGGTCATCACCGAGTGCCGGCGTCTTGCCTTCGTTGGTTTCAACCCGGGGCCGTTTGACCCCATGCACGGGGTTGCCCCCAGAGACGGCATTGTTCTCCAGGAGGTGATCAAACAGGCTCGCCAGAGCTGCCAGTTTGCGTCGAATGGTGGCCCCGGCCAGTCCCCGGGTTTCCAGCTGGGCGCGCCAGGCCAGGACGTGCCCGCGGGTCACTGCGCGGAATTCCTCGGCGCCGGTGCGGCCGACAAAGCTGCAGAAGTCTGCCAGGTCATTCTGGTATTCGGTTTCCCGACGCCTGACGTGAGGTCGAAGTCCCCGAACAGCTTAAATTCATAGGGCGGGACCAAAGGCCTCATCCACCTTGGCCAAGTCGGTGTAGCGCAGGCTGCCCGCGTAGTAATGCAATTTGATCCAGGCCATCAGGTAGTCGTAACGGGCCCGGGCCAGATCGCGACGGGTGTTGTGCAACTGCTGCTCGGCGTTGAGGACGTCGAGGTTGACCCGCTCGCCGCCGAGGATGCTCTGCTGGGTCGAAACCACCAGCGCTTCGGCGGAGGCCAGGGCCTTTTGATAGGCGCGCAGCTTGCTGACCCCCGACAGGCAGGCACTGAACTGGCGCCGCAGCTCGATCAGGGTTTCGCGGGTCTTGCCCTCCAATTCGTACTCGGCCTGCTCCATGGAACGGGCGGCCTGGCGGGTGGACGCCGAGACGCCGCCACCGGCATACAGCGGCACGCTGACTTCAATGCCGATGGTGTTGGTGTCGTAGCGCTGGTTGTAGGTGTTGCCGCTGTCGGACTCCTGCTGGCGCGAGTTGGCATACGCAGTGATCCGCGGCAAGTGCCCGGCGCGGTTGCGCTCCACCTCATAACGCGCCACTTCCACCGCCTGGCGCTGGGAGGCTAGGGTCGGGTTGTTGGTGATTGCCAGCTCATGCCAACTGTCGTAGTTGGCCGGTGTCAGGGTGAAGGCGGCAAAGTCCTGGTTCAACGGTGCCAGGTCGGCGATATCGACGCTGTGCACGCCGAGCAATGCCCCCAATTCGCGCAGCGACGCATCCTGCTCATCCAGGGCCTGGATCTCTTCGGCAGTGGCCAGCTCATACCGCGACTCCGCCTCCAGGATGTCGGTGCGCGTGCCCTCGCCTTGCTGGAACAGGTGCTGGTTCTGCTGGAACTGCTGCTCGAACGCCTTCTTCTTGGCCCGGGCAATCTTGATCTGGTCCTGGGCGAACAGGGCCTGGGTGTAATAGGTCAGTACCCGCACCAACAGCGCCTGGCTCTTGTCGCGGAAACTCTCGTCGGCAAACAGCGCCTGGGCCACGCCCTTGCGGTAGTTGGCATAGGCTTCGTAGTCGAACAGCGGCTGTTGCAGGGTGAAGGTCGAGCCGAAGCTGTTGTAGTTGCGGTCGTCGTGATAGTGACCACCACGGCCATCGGGCAGGTTGGCCTGGGAGTTGTTGCGGCCCTTGTTGTAGTTGTAGGACAGCCGGGGCAACAGGCCGGCGCGGCCAATGGTGCGGTTTTCCAGGCCGGCGTCACGCTCCTTGATCGCGCCGAGGAATACCGGATCATTACGCAGGGCTTGCTCATACACATCAAACGGTCCCATGGCGGCCTGGGCGCTGCTGCACGCAAGTAGCAAGGCAATGAACACTGGTTTCATGCTCATTCCTCGGTCAACGCCGAGCCGGCACGATCGAGCAGCGGCTTGAACAAATAATTGAGCAACGAACGCTCGCCGGTACGCACAAACATCTCGGCGGGCATGCCGGGCTTGATCACCAGGCCGTGGAGTTTTTCCAGGGCGTCGTCGCTGACCGTGGTGCGCAGCACGTAATACGGCGCCCCGGTCTTTTCGTCGAGCATCTGGTCGGCAGAGATCAAGCTCACTTCCCCCGGCACCCGTGGCGTACGGCTCTGGTTGAAAGCGGTGAACAGAATGTCCACCGGCAGATGAGTGCCGACCTTATCCACCAGGTTCACCGGCAAGCGCCCCTCCACTTCCAGGCGCGTGCCCTGGGGCACGATTTCCAGCAGGGTTTCCCCGGCCCGCACCACGGCACCTTCGGTGTGTACGCCAAGGTTGACGGCAATGCCATCGGCTGGGGCGTTGATTTCACTGTGTTGCAGGTCGAAACCGGCCGATGTCAGTTGTTGCTCCAGGGTCAGGCTGCGCAGTTGCGCGTCGGCCAACTGGCTGCGGACTTCCTTTTGATACTCCTCGCTGTGCTGTTGCAACTTGAGGCGTGATTCGAGAATGCCTTGCTCGATACGCCCACTTTCACCGGTGTTCTGCGCCAGGTCCTGCTGCACCTGGAACAGTTGGCGCTGGTATTCCAGCAAGCGGTTGCGCGGGATATAGCCGTTGTCTGCCAAAGGTTGCAGATTGCTCAGTTGGTCACGCAGCGATTGCGCCTGGGCGTTCAAGTCCGTGCGCGCACGGCGCATACCATTGAGCTGGGCGCTGGCTCCTTCGATACTGGCGCGGATCCCGGCCTGTTCGCGGGCAAAGGCTTCACGCCGGCTGCTGAACAACTGGCGCTGGCCCTCCAGCACCAAGGCCAGCGCAGGATCGGGGCTAGCGCTCAGTTCGGCGGGAAACATCACCGAAGGCAAGCTGTCGCGCTCGCTCTGCCAGCGGGCAACACTGGCCCAGGCCATGCGGTACTGGGCTTGCAGGGAATGCACGTCGGCCTGGCTTTGGGTCTGGTCGAGGCGAAACAACGGCTGGCCTTGCTTGACCACCTCGCCTTCGCGCACCAGGATCCGGCTGACCACGCCAGGGCTCAGGGTTTGCACGGCCTTGCGTTTGCCGGACACCACCACCGTACCCTGCACCGGGATACCCTGGTCCAGGGGCGCCAGGCTGGCCCAGAGGAAGAATCCCCCGGCACCAACCACCGTCATCAGCCAGCCCAGGCGGGAGAAAAAACGCGCATCGCGCTCGGGAAAGGTCTGTTCGTTTGGCAGGCTGTTATCGGTGCTCATTGGCCTGGATTCCTTGCCGCAGGGTATTGGCGGTTGAGGCTGACGCCGGCCTTTTCACGGGGTTGTTCCGGTTGCCCGGACAGCGCTCGCAGCACCTCTTGGCTGGGGCCGAACGCTTGCAGGCGGCCCTCGTTGAGCACTAGCAGTTTGTCGGCCTGGGCCAGCGCCGAAGAGCGGTGGGTCACCAGGATCACGCTGCTGCCCTGGGCTTTCATCTGCATGATGGCGCTGGCCAAAGCGGCCTCGCCCACGGTATCGAGGTTGGAGTTGGGTTCGTCGAGCACGATCAGGCGCGGCCCGCCATACAGTGCGCGGGCCAGGGCCACCCGTTGTTTCTGCCCGCCGGACAGGCCGCTGCCGTCGTCGCCCAACACCGTGTCATAGCCCTGGGGCAAGCGCAGGATCAAGTCATGCACACCGGCTTGCTGGGCAGCCTGCACCACCTGCTCGGGGTCAGCCTGGCGAAAGCGTGCGATGTTATCGGCGATGCTGCCGCTGAACAGTTCGATGTCTTGGGGCAAGTAACCGACGTGCGGACCGAGGTCGTCGCGGTCCCAGCGATGAATGTCGGCACCGTCCAGGCGCACCGTACCAGCCAGGGTCGGCCATACGCCCACCAGCACCCTCGCCAGGGTCGACTTGCCAGAACCGGAGGCCCCCAGCACGCCCAGTACTTCGCCGGCCTCCAGGTTGAAACTGACCTGATGCAAGGTCACCACCCGACGCCCCGGAGGCCCGGCGCTGACCTGCTCGAAACTCACCTGCCCCTTGGGCGCCGGCAATGCCATGGCCTGCGCCCCAGGCGGGAACTCCTGCAACAGCTCATCGAGGCGTTGATAGGCCAGCTTGGCCGAACTCCATTGCTTCCACACGGCGATCAACTGATCAATCGGGCTCAGCACCCGCCCCATCAGAATGGTGCCGGCAATCATCATCCCGGCCGTCATCTGACCCTTGATCACCAACAAGGCGCCCAAGCCCAGCACGAGGGATTGCAGGAGCAGACGCAGGGATTTGCTCAAGGAACTGATCACCGAACCGGTGTCGCTTGCCCGGTTTTGCAGGCCGAGGAATTGCGAATGCACATGGAACCAGCGGCTGCGCAGCGCCCCCAGCATGCCCATGGCCTGGATGGTCTCGGCATTGTGCAAATGACTGGTGGCCAGTTGGGTGGACTGCTGGGAATAACCGCTGGCTTCGCGTAATGGTTTTTTGGTCAGGTATTCGTTAAGGCACGCCAGGCCGATCAACAGCACCGCACCCGCCGTGGCCAGCACTCCCAGCCACACGTTGAACAGGAAGATCACCAGCAAGTAGATCGGGAACCACGGCGCATCGAAGAACGCAAACAACGCCGGCCCCGTGAGGAACTGGCGGATATGGGTCAAATCCCCGAGCGATTGCCCGGCGTGCCCCTCACCCCGTTGCAGGTTGCGTTCGAAGGCGGCCTTGTACACCTGCAGGTTGAACCGCCGCTCCAACTGGCTGCCGATACGGATCACGATAAAGCTGCGGACGATTTCCAGGGTGCCGATAAAAGCAAAGAAGCCCACCACCATCAGGGTCAGCATGACCAGGGTGGTTTCGTTCTGTGATGACAGCACCCGGTCATACACTTGCAGCATGTATATGGAAGGCACCAGCATCAGCAGATTGATCAGCGCGGTAAAACAGCCGACGCTGATCAGGATGTTTTTGTAAGTACCTAGTACTCGGAAGAGCGCTCCTGCTTTTGTTGTATACATTATTGCGACCCTCTGACATCTTTAAAACGATTAAGCAGGTGCTAGATTCAATCACTCTCCTTGGCCGACGTGCTAAATGGCAGGGTGCAAGCCGCAAAGAAAGTATCCGATACTCTGTTAAAATACACATCAACTACGCTTCGCAGGGGGCTCACCCCGTATCATACTTGGCTCAATCTAGAGTTAGAAACGCCTTACCAACTGAGGCTATGCCAAGCAAAAACCTGCTCGCCGTATAAGGCGAGCAGGAAATAAGCGTTTAGTGCTAAAAATCAAGAAAGCTCAGCGCTCGGCTGGCCAACAGTTGGGATCTCGTTAACTAGATAAGTAGTCATAAGGCCTTTATGATCGGACATTGCCGAAGTCGGGTTAGAACTGAGATCGTAACTATTGCTGGACGCTTGCGTAATCAATCCATCCTTAACGAAGTATTGATTACTTCCAACGACTGTGGCCTTAATGGAGGTTAAATCGATTTTATTGCCATCTTGGCTATAAGTCATGTCTATTCGGTCCCGGTCGTCCACTGTGGGCGCCCAAGATTTATTACCTGTCTCGTAAGCTGGCCCACCCCAAGTATGCCCAGGGTCTTTCACGGGATCGGGGTGCACCTCACGAAAGCTATCGGTGTAACCCTTATCTATCAATGCCTTGCTGGTATCCCACTCATACACCACACCATTGCGGTCATTTGCATTTTTATTCGAAGCTATCCAATCCAGATGTGAGGGTTCGTTGAAGTCTCCAGAAACAATATGCGCTAAATCTTTGTAAGGGCCATTCGCGTGAGCATTCAAAACGTTGTTTATAGCTTCTGTTCGCCCGGATGCGAGATTGACCGCCTTGATAACAGATGTATCCGTCGTTATTTGATTGGGGGTTGGGCCATCACCTGATACCCCTCTTGGCAAATAGGCCGCGTACTTAAGATCGTTGGTATGGATGGTGTCGAGGTGAATATCGCGGGAAGAAATTGCTCCGTCTCTGTCATAGTCAATAACTAAGCTGCTCCCCCCTGCTGCGCCATTCGGCTTTTCGTCCATAATTTTATATTTTGAAATAGTACCGGTACCACCATGAAGAGTATAACTATATACATCATCACCCAGCTTGGAGTTCATATAGTTCGTAATATCTTTGAGTCTTTCATGGTCTCCTATAACAAGACCTTCTACTGGCACGTTCTGAAACTCGCGAACGCCGGCGTTAGAAAGTGCCTTATTAAATTCATATTCAAGCGCTGACCCAATCGATTTTTTCGTCCCAACATCCTCTAAAATCGAGACAAGCGAGGATATGCCTGGCTTCACTGCTCCACCTACCACATCGCCAAAAGCTTCAGCAGCTGTATCTAATTTTGACTTCGCCGCTCCAATAACTAGTGATTTTGCGGTGGAGACAATTGGAATATCTGGGATTAGGTTTATAATGCTGCCAAACAGAGAACCAAAAAAATCTGTCGGCACCGAAGCTACTTCTTTAACTTTAGCACTGACGAGTGTCTCGATACGTTCAGGTGCGGTTCTTAACAATCCTGACGACAGCATGCTGTCGTTAAACTCAGGAAGTACATTGATATCAGCATTTTTTTCAAGTAGCTCATTCCCAATCAGCTCTATTTGCTTCTCATAGGGCAGCTGTATCTTCCTACCGCCAACAAAACTATTGAGGTTGTAAACTGATAGTTCTTTGCTAATCATACTCGACTCCGTAAGGGAATATCATCTGAATATTTCATATCAGCACCTTATGCCTCGATGTCGGTAGCTTCAGCTAGGCAGGAAGACTTTTAGACTAAAAATCTCATACTTTCGATAGAAGATAACTTCGGCTTAAGGTCGTCAGAGGCTAGTTTTGACATGGGTTTTTTGTATGTAGGAAATTTCCTACGTGAACGATCCCCATGATTTGCCATTCACTTGATGCTTGGGTTACCGGCTGTATGCGCGGTCTGGTCAGCCAACGGGGATTACCGATGGGCGACGCATGATGCGCTGTACAAGGAGGCGACCGAGGCCCTGGAGCAATGGCAGAGCCCGCCCGAGGGGTAGCCCACCGACTACCAATAACAAACCGAAAGGAACCCAGTTCCAATTTATGTTGCCTGAACCATCGCAAGAGCAGGCGCCTGTCTCGACCTTGGCGCAATCCTTAGAGCTGCTGAGCCAGGCGATTGCACCCAAGTGGGCAAGGATGGATCCTGATTTTGTGGTCGAATTTGTGCGCGAGCAAAGCGGCTTCGATGCGGATCTGATTGAAAGCATGCTTCAGTTCGCTATTGAGGCCGCCCGCCTCAAGTTTGCCGCGCCCAGCGCCGAAGGGTAGCCCGCCGCACTTCGAATCGTAGCCCGCTACCGCCTGGAAGACGGCCTAGAAGCCTGGTGTCAGCGCTGGGAACTGCTGGGCCACACCGTGCGCTGTCAGCATTGCCACGCCATGCAGCTGGCCAGCAAATACCCACAATCGTTCAGCCACGGCGAAGGCTGCGCCAATACCGGCGATTTTGCCCAGCACCCTTGGCGCGACCTTGCCCAGTTGCTCGATCCACTGCCCGAGATGACGTCGTGAGTGCATCTGATCGCTTGGACGCTATCGACCTGCCGCCTTTGATTCGCCGTGCTGTCGATCAGTACCGGGCGCGCATCGAGCGTGCCCAGGACCTGGCACAACTCGCCCTGGCCCAAGAGCGCGCCGGGGGCTTTGTCGAAGGCGTGGACGCAGCGCGTGCGTTGACCCCGGCCACTGTCGAAACACTGTCGATCAGCCTGGACGATGCTGTAACGGCGCGTCATGAGATACTGGAGGCATGAATGCTTCCGTTGTAATGGGGGGGGTATCGGTAAAGTGCTTACTGACTCACCCCCAAACAGCCTTAATGGGCAGTAAGCACTTTACCGATACCCCTCTGAGCCCCCCCTGTTCAATACTTCACTTTATACGTCGGGGAATCCTCCGGCCGCTGGCCACGTCGGTCATACAGCCGAGTCGTACTGATATTGGCGTGGCCCAGCCATACCTGAACCTTGGCGATATCGGCGTCATGCTCCAGGGCATTGGTCGCGGCCGTGGCCCGCAATCCATGCACACCCAGCCCGTCTACATGAATACCCGCCGCCTTGGCCCATTGCGCAACTACCTTATAGATGCCGTCAGCGCAAATGCCGGCGCCGGTGGTACAGCCGCGGATCGAGCGGAACAGCGGGCCATCATACGGCTGTGTCGTTTGATATTCCCGATCCCAGCCGAGTCAGCGGCGAATGGACGCAATAAGGTGTTTCAAATTTTCGCTTGATAATGAATATCATTTACGCATAATTATATGCGTAAATGCATAAAATTCATTGCGCCGAGTACTGTGTGTATATACAGTTATTTTTGTGCTCAGACCTCACCTACTGAAGCATCATTTCTTTGGAGGTAGCCAGAGCGCAAAACCAATCATATTGATGTGATGCCGTTTTTCATTGACCGCCACAGGCAGCATCTGATGCGCTGAAACCACTATGGAGATTAAACATGTCAAACGCAGGAAGATACTTAGGTCCAAATATCCGAACCGGTGCGAACTCGTATAGACTCGCCCCTATACACATTAATGTTCCTCGTCTTGAACGTCTAACTCACGTCGGGCGCGTCAGCGAAGGCATCAATGATGAGTACCGACGTGGCACAAGTTTAGGTTCGGGAAAGCTCAGTCCAATTACGCCCTTTATCTGGGAAGATTTTGTTGGAGAACATAGGCATAAAAAATCATTAATTGATGCGGCTTACGCACCCATTTTCAAAGGATTGCAGGAAAGAACCATAAACGAAATTGAAAAACATAAAGAATTTGCAAAGACAGGGCAAGCTCTCAGCGCTCTTAATGCCGCGCAAAAGGATTTGGAAACTACGGTAAAGTCGCTTGAGGAAAAAGAAATTGAGTTTGAGTCGAAAGCTACTGAGGCTTACTCGCTGTACGGGCTGTACCCACTCTACTTGATGGTTGATTTACCGTTTCGCAAAATCTACGACGGCGTTCACAAAGGAGCAGACGGTTTCTTCCAATCTCTTATCGAAATCGACGTAGCGTATAAAGCGGCGCTAGAGCAAAAGCGAATTTCCCTTGAAAGGAATATTTTGGCGAACCAGCTCCCAGAGCTTGCGCAAAAAATTAACCAACAAGAGAACGCCTCACCGAATGATCCTGGGCGCGTCGCATCATGGGCATCGAATAAGTTATCTGTCCTCAATATAGAAAAAAACGTACGTCTCGGGTTATTGGCATATTTTCATCAAGAGGCGATTGTTAAAGCGGCAGGCAATCTGGACAGCTTAACACGCGCTCAAGCGCTCGAACGATATGTGGTGGCTATAGATCACACCATTTCGACCGAAAAGTCGGCAATTGGGCCATATCAGCAAGTAAACAATAATATCAAATCACCGTTGAGTAAACCTGAACTGGAAGCCTTATATGCGTTGATTGAGTTGCAGAAAAATAAATCAACGGGACCGCGTTGGTTGGACTATCATACTTCGCTTCTTCACTCAGAATCAGTACGTCAATTAACAGAGACGTCGAATGCGTTTAAAGGCATGGTTGCCCGTGCTAAAGAAGCAGAAGCGAAGCAAGCGGCGGACCAGCAAAAACAAGATTATTTGGACGGTTTAAGCTTTGTGGCTGACGCCAACGAGAAGGCACTTCAAAAGTATGGTGCAAACCTGAGCGGTATTGCCAAAGCTCTTCAATCTAATGTCAGCGGTAAAAATATCCGCAGCTACACTCAAGCCATGGCAACCTTCGAAAAAGTCACGTTGAACCAAAAAACATGGTTGTCCCATCCAGATCGTCAGGCAGTCGTGAATGCGCTTAATGCGTTTGGTAAAGAAACCTTTGCGGACAATGTTACGCGATTAGGGAAAGCGTTTGGAGTTGTAGGTAAAATTGTGCAGGCGGAAAAAATCTATAACCACACTGTGCATGGCTTTTTAACTGGAGACTTTAAGCCTCTTATGTTGGAGCTTGAGGCTATGGCACTTGGTATTGGTGTAGGTGCTGTATTGGCTGTCGTCACAGCGTTTTTCTTTCCAGTGTTTGTTACTACAACTATGGGTGCAGTCGTGGTATCTGTTATGATGGCTAGTGCTGCTGCGTATATCGATGCGGAAAAGGTGGATCAAATCAACAACCTCCTATAGCGTGAATACCAAAAACAAGCCAGGCAAACCTGGCTTGATTTAAACCCTCATAAATACACCAAAAGAGTATTGACTCTATGAGCGTAAAAACTAAGCAAATCATACCAATGCCGTACTTTTTTATAGCTCTCACATTAATTCCAGTGTATTTGATTGTATTGTTACTGCCAGCACAGGCGGATACTTCTACTTATATAGAATTAAATAATTTCTTAGATACTTATTTGCTCGGGCAGGTTGGCTTTTGGTCGTCAAATTTCCCTTTGAGCTCAAAAGTTGTGACTAATTACATTGGTATTTTTGGACCTTTTTTTGCTTTTGTTTTTTTTATAAAAGTTTACAAAGGTTTGGTAATGGATCCTGATCAATACAAAAATCATACTTTTTTTAAATATTTCTTTGCTGCATTAGTTATGATTGGCTTAGTTTTGTTTTTGATATATATCAACTATATCGGTTCGGTGGATTTAGGGTCGCATACCAGAAAGTGGCGTTTTTTTGGTTCAAATGTCTTTACGTATGCTTTGTTTTCATCAGGCATGCTTTTGAGTTTATATGGAATGACCTTGTTCTGCTACTCGGGTTTTTTTTATCTTCCACGTATTTTAGTGAAGCGGTGGAGAAATAATAAAGATTAATACTTTATCGATAACTTAACTATTTCAAAGCTTATTGGTTTTTTTAGTCTGATCGGACTTGGTTTGGCTGTGTTACGTGACCGATAAAGCTTGAAAAAATGGTCTGCCTGAGATTACCGGACTGTCTAAGCGACCCCAGTCCTGATGGTGTCCTCTTATATCTGCGGTCCAGGGGGATACCTGGTCGCCGGAGGCAGACTTTCCAGCAGCTCAGTATTTCACCTTGTACGTCGGCGAGTCCTCCGGCCGTTGGCCACGTCGGTCATAAAGGCGCGTCGTGCTGATATTGGCGTGCCCCAGCCATACCTGAACCTTGGCGATATCGGCGTCATGCTCCAGGGCATTGGTCGCGGCCGTGGCCCGCAAGCCATGCACGCCCAGCCCGTCGACGTGAATACCTGCCGCCTTGGCCCATTGCGCAACCACCTTATAGATCCCGTCAGCGCAAATGCCGGCGCCGGTGGTGCGGCCGCGGATCGAGCGGAACAACGGACTATTGCCGGGTTCGCGTTGACTGTCGCGCTCCAGGTACTCATGGATCTTCTCAGCCGCGACCGGGTGCAGCGGTAAATAGCGGGTTTTGCCGCCCTTCCCTCTCACCTGCAGATGCTTGATCCCGCGCCGGTCCTGCAGGTCGCCCGTCATCAGCTGCGCTGCTTCCTCACGGCGCAAACCGTGGTACAGCAGCACGGCCAAGATTGCGCGATCCCGCACACCCTTTAGCGTCCACCCATCCGGCGCCTGCAGCAGCAATTTAGCCTGGTCGTCCCCGAGTGCCGGCGTCTTGCCTTCGTTGGTTTCGACCCTCGGCCGTTTGACCCCGTGCACGGGGTTTCCCCCAGAGACGGCATTGTTCTCCAGGAGGTGATCAAACAGGCTCGCCAGCGCTGCCAGTTTGCGTCGAATGGTGGCCCCGGCCAGGCCCCGGGTTTCCAACTGGGCGCGCCAGGCCAGGACGTGCCCGCGGGTCACTGCGCGAAATTCTTCGGCGCCGGTGAGGCCGACAAAACTGCAGAAGTCCGCCAGGTCGATTTGGTACGCGCGGCGGGTGCGTGGGTTGTCGATATTGGCGAACCATTCCGCCGCTGCCGGCACGCTGGCCAACTGCTGGAATTCGGCGGCGGATAGACGGCGCTCTCCGTCTACGTGGGGGATCAGTCCTTGAGGCATGGGCCGTACTCCGCTTCCATTTTGGCTTTAATGGCCGGCCATTCCGGGGAGGCTTTCAGTTCCCGAATCAAACGCTCGTGTTCCGGCTCCGGCACCAGGTGCTGCCAGCGTTGCTGTTCTTGCGCCATTTGCTCAACGCCGCGGAGCTCGGCGCCAATCGCGGCGCCGGCCGCCGAGATTCGCCGGCGCGCTCGCTCCCAAAATCCATCGGACGAGGTGTACTGAGTCAGCGGCACAATCGGCACTTGGTACGCGCACCACAACTGCCACAGCACGGCCATGCCAATCCCCTGCCGCTGAAACTCAGGCCGAATGTCGAGCATGTTGATATACAGCCGATCGCCCAGAGGGTTGATGCCGTAATCAACATGACCCACGTGCTGGCCGCTGACCTCGATGTCGTCCAGGTAGTCGGTACCGGGAAACACAAAGTTGCCGCGTGGGGATTCCTGCCGGCGATTGACCAGGTGTACGCGCCCTGCTCGCTCATTCAGATTTTTTGCAGCGCGTCTATGAAAAAAGTCACGCATCGGTTCAAAAATCGACATACGGCCACCCCTGCTGAAAAGTCGTGATAACGTATTTTATCACGACATATTGGGGTTGCGGACTGGACACCTATATCAGTCATACCGTGATTAATAACTTGATTATGTCCACACTATGACTGATAGATAAAAATTAGTTTTTTGGCCACGCACAGCACCGCCCTCCCCTCGTGTCCTTCACCTTGCGGTTGATGACTCGTGGAAAATGGCGAGCGTGTTTGATTTTGGCGAAGCGTGTTGATAAATCCCCTTCCCGGGCGTGGAGCTGATGAAGTGCCTACACATCACCGCGGAAGGTTTGCACTAACAATCGTGATTACGTATGCAGTAGACAGTGACGAACCAGTGCCTTTTCGACGCTTTGTTTATCCCGCAGCACCAGGGCAACGACAATCGCCTGGTCCGCCTCCACGATCTCGTAGAACACCCGGTATCCATCGGTGTTGAGTTCGCGGTAATGCAGGATGCCCAGCTCGCTGGCTTGAGAGCTGATTGGGTAGCCCAACGGGGTGAATATAAGCTTTTTCCGAAGGACGTCGATCACAGTGTCTAGCCGATGAAGGGCGTAGTCGAGGCTGTGATACTCGGCCAGATGCTCGACCTGGTCTTCGATGCTCTGTTGTGCAATTTCGGTGTAGCGGATTGTCAGTGTTGTCATTTAGATCTCCATTTTATTTGTGGGCAAACCTCCTGCTCATGCGGGCTTTCAGCTCATCAGTCGAACAATGCTTGCCTTGGGCATACTGGCGAGAGCTCATGGCCAGTAATTTCACCAGGGCTACCGTTTCATCGCGGCGCTTATGCTCGGCATAAGACTCCACAACGTATGCTGGTACACCGTTTTGCGTGACAACCATTGGCTCATCTAGAGGCAGGTCGGATGCGTATTTTTTTAAAAAGCTAACTGTTTCAACTCGCATGAGTGAAACCTCCTACTTGTGACGCCGCCATCTGCAGCGCCTCTCAACTTGGATGTACCCTGGGCCAAGACGCAGCTCAGAATTCCTAACGCTTAGTATGCAGAGCGACAAATGCCCTGCCGAACCTATTATACACCAAATTAAGTCTATAAAAAGACCGATTAGCGACATTGTCGTATATGAAGGTGTCAAGCCTTAATTATCTCCTTTTTTCGTCGCCAGCTCTCGCATCAAGGCTGCCAATGCACGTTTGAGCGTTTCGCCTAATGGCTGATCGATCACGTCAGCTACGCGGTACAGCTCATCCTTGGTTTCCTGTTCACCTTTAATGTTGATCTGAACGTTGCGTCCAGTTTTGAAACGGCGCCTCGACCGCTCCACAGGAACAGGTAAAGGGTCAGCCTGGCGCCCAACAAACCCAAGCTCATTCGCCATCTGCTCAACTTCTGCGTTGCTTTGCTTGGTCTTTTGCTCGGTGAAGGCTTTAGGCTCAAAACTTTTCAAGCTATCGAGTGGATCTACGCGGCTCATGATGCGCTCCCTTCCTGGGAATCGGTGGTGATTCTAGCGATCAGCTCCCGTGCGAAGGCCTCAGCGTTCTCTATAGCCTTGCCGACATTAGACACTTCCTCTTGGGGCAGCAGTTCAAGCGGTAGACGGTATGAAAACGTGAAGGAACCTGCCCCCGATAGACTGAGGGGCCTGCAACCAACCCGGAGCCCTATATGTATCGTGCCTTGGCACGACGTACCGAGTGATCGAGCGGGAGTTGGGTGAGGTATGCGGAATCTGGTCGGTGTCGTGGCTATAATCTGAATTGAGGCGACTCATTCCCGCGTTACGCGACGCAAACTGATCAAGGATTGACCTATGAAGATGCAGTCGTTGGTGCTTGCCGTTCTTCTTTCATTAAATGCGGCTGCGGCAGTGGCTCAATCGGACATACCGCCACCTCCCCCAGAGTTGGACAGTCTTCCACCACCGCCTCCACCTGAGCTTGCGCCGGCCGACTCAAACATATTCGACAACGTGAGCCGTGGGTACGATCACTTTGAGCCAATCCAAGAGTCCCATGACTTTGGACCGGAGCTCGACAACGACAGAGGTGAGGTTGAGATACTTACTTTGGACCAAATTCCGCAGGACATGATTGATGCTGCTGAGAATCCTACTGGAGTACCCGACCGCGATGAGTAACTGTTAAGGGAAAACGCCATGGAATCCAACGCACGCCGGATCAACGCTGTAATGCCGCTGGTGAACCTCGACGGGCGCACCTACACCGGGTGGATTTGTGGTCTTTGGTGAACCCTCCTAGCTTGTTCTACCGGGACCGTGGCGGGTACGAGTCAAGGCGCGTTATGCGCCCAGGTCCGAAGCTGGAAAAGGTTAAAGCCATGCTGATCGAGGCCGCTAAAGCCACTGACCAGCGCGACATGCGCAGTTAGAAGGGAAAGTCGCTGTACCACCAAGCCCAGCCGTCAAACGTTGGGCAAGGTCAGTAGAGGCACACCGGGATAGCTGGAGTGCGCAGTGAGGGAAATCAACGATGAAAATCACACTGAACTCAATGCTTCTTGCGGTATATATCGCCGCAGCTCCGATGGCGGCGGTGGCTAGCGACTTGCCAACGCCATCAACAGAAAAGGAAATGGCGGATCAGCTTGTTTCATGGTCTGCCGGCTTCTGTAAGGCTATGGAAGAAAAGCAAGGCATGGACTTCGTGGCGTGCTTCAAGCGCGTTACCGACAAGGCAATAGCTGGCCTTGAACAAGAGTCACAAGTACAGACTAATGCTTATCAAAAAATGCACACAGGGGAGGGCGAAAGCGGTGGTGGGGTTCCGCCCGGACCATCTGATGTGCCTAAAGGATTTGGCACATATCCGGGCAAGTAGGAAAAAGCTCAGCTGCACCCTAAAGCCCTGGCCTAAAAACCGGGGCCGAGGACGTAGAAAAGTCCTTTCCCCAATAGGCAGGAGTTTCAAGATGCAGCACGTAGGCGATTTGATTGTTACCGATACGAAAGAGACTTCTGGTCTAGTTACTGGCACCACTTACGTGCGCGCTGGCGGGGTTTTGATTGCCCGTGGACAGCTTTCAGGCGGGTTAATTATCGAAGCTGGCGGCCACGCCATCGTCCATGGCCAGGTTTCTCGCAACGTGTTGAATCAGGGGACGCTTGAACTGCTAGGCCAGGTGTCAGGCAAGGTTATTGGGAATCCGCCGATCAACCCAGTAAAGCCGGTTCAAATCGTCGGTACTGATCTTGAGGTTCAGTTTCGTGGCAAGACCACCTCATGGACGTACACCGGGTAGTTCGAGGAATTCACCCATGAGTAACGAACAAGAGGAACCCAGTCTGAAAGCGGAATTGGAGCAGCGTTTCGCGCTGGAGGAAGTTTTCGCAGCAGGTCAGGGCGTAGTTACTATTTCGCCTGATATGACCGATCAGCAAATGCTTGTCCTCATCAAATCCGCCTTTCTCTGGAACAGGGGCAAAGCGTTCAAAGTTGTACCTCCAGCTTACAAGCCCGAGTAGAAGGGAAAAGAAAGCTATGAAACGGATTTTTGCATCAACGTTCGTCCTCACTCTTGCAGCTCTTTTGAGTGCATGCGCAATCCCATACGAAACCCCGGAAGCACGCGCCAATATAGAACGCGATCTGAAGCTCAACTCAGATGATATCGTCTCCATATCGCAAATCAATTGGTGTTTATTTCCCTATGGTGATCTGAACGTGTGCCAGCCTAGGAACGGCCTGGGTGTAGTGACCAAGACCAATCTAGTACTAGCATATTTTAAAGGCGGCATGTATGAGAGCGCTGTAGTCATCAACACCAGCGACATTCAATGTGCACACATGCAAAATGGAAGAACCGAGGCCGGTGATTTTTACGTATTCACTGAGCCTTATGCCGCACTGCTGAGGTTAGTCCCCATAACTGGTGCCTTAGCACTCGAAAAGAAGGACCAGTTTCTGAGTGTACTGGCACCTCCAAGCACTGAAACCTTCACGGGTGTGCAAGGGAATTTTATTCAGGATACAGGGCGTAAGAATTATTCTGCTTTGGCTGTACCAGGAGGAAGCTATGTGGGGACTAGCAAGAGCACTATGCAGATTATTAATCCGTGCACGAAGGGAAGAACTGCACAATGACTATCGAAACACATCGCGACTATCCGCAACCCATAACGTGGGATCAACCTCGACGACGCACCTGTTTCCGTTGCCCCTCCTGGCCCGCTCATGTCACAGCCACCCCGATTGATTGGCGTGCGAGTGTTCGGTAGACGGTCGGCCTTGATATGGAAAACAGCATGCAAATCAAAGTGAGAGAGGGGGACGTGTTCCCGCTAAATCGGTCGCAACAGGTCTGGTGGGGAGATAGCCCGGAGGTGATGCAGGTTGCTCGTTTTGCGGGTCAGTAAATGATGGCCATCACCGATGATGCAGGGGCTTTCGAGTTGGATTACTTGGGCCATATCGGCAGCGGATTTGCCAGCATCGAGGACGCAAAATCAGCCGCGCCGGAGTTCGCTCGCGCTGTGCTGGAGCGCCTGCGCAATCTCATTCAAGACGTGTAGGGAAACGCCCAGGTACGCCTAAGCCCAGCCATCGAGCTGGGCTGCGGCAGTAGAGAGGGATGCTATTCGCTACCCAGGATTTAGCAGGAAAAATCCGATCTGGTCGAACTACAAACGGTATACGGTTTCCAGTCCTTCACCATGAGGCATTACCGGCAAGTCGCTCAATGACTGACTGAACTGGCCATGCAAACCGACAAAGGCATTGTATTGGTCAACGCTTTGATTGAGCGCCTACGACAGCAGTCGATCATTCTGCCGGCTCTCAACGCCGTTGAACGGGTAGGCGCCGAAGCGGCCACCCGCGCTAACCGTCGTATCCACGAAGCGCTGTCCGAGCCGTTATCGAACGTGCATCGACGTCGCCTTGATGATCTGTTGAAGCGTCGAGACAACGGAAACCGCCACAATGAGCTGGAGCGAAACCGCTGAAGCCAACCGCCTGCGCAAACTTGCCGAGCTGCAAGAAAACTTGGAGCTAGCCGTGCAGGCGCGGAGAGCTGATGTTGGTGGAGCGGTTGCTGCGGACGCCCCACATAAAACAACACCGGCTCGGGGCCGGTGTCAGGTGTCAGGTGTCAGGTGTCAGGTGTCAGGTGTCAGGTGAATACTGTATCTGTACAAATTTTGCGATGACCTGCGCGCTCAGATCGATTGAGTAGTTCATTTGTACTATTGTCTGAAAATAAAAGTTCGCAGAATGTAGTCTACACCTATTCCAATAGGTATGAGTCTGCAAGCTCAACTCAAGATATATAAAATTTGACATAGAGAATTATCAATGTAATTCGACCTGAAAAAACCAAGAGGACTGAATGAGATGAAAAAAGTTTCCACGCTTGACCTGTTTTTCGTTGCGATCATGGGTACTTCGCCGGCTGCTTTCGCCGCCGACCTGATCGACGTGTCCAAACTTCCCGGCAAAGTTGCCCAAGGCGCGCCCGCGCCGGTTAGCCTGCAAGCGGAGTACGGTAGCGACTACGGTCCGCTGATCGCCTGCAGCTCCTCGAAGACATCCACGGTCCGAGGGGTGGACGACGTGGGGGATAGCTGCACATCCACGGTCCGAGGTTGAACGCGGCGGGACGGCTCGACGATATGTCCCTGGGGATCGAGTGTCTGCTCTGCGAGGATCAGGCGCTCGCCCGCGACATGGCTGTACGCTCGATCAGTTGAACCAGGAGCGCACAAGGCCATTGAGCAGGGAATTCAGCGTGAAGCGCATGCGCAGCTCAAGGAACTGTCTGTGGGGCAGATGCTCAGACGACAGCGCAGCAGTCCACGGAAAAATCGATTATGTATGTATCCGGCTGGTCGCTAAGCGACGGTGAGGATGGGCAGAACGGCTGCCTGTAACACGATAGTAAGAAACAGTTGCAGGAGCGCCCAAGCCCCCGTCATAACGCTGGGCCTCGTCAGTAGGAAGGACACCGATTGTACAACGACTTCGCTCACGCCGATGTACAGCCGATCATCTCTCAACCACAACACTGAACTGGCCTAATGAATTTGGACACATCAATAGGGCGCTATGATGGCGCCC
>NZ_SPKP01000033.1:0-9333 GCF_023127835.1 Pseudomonas sp. B329
TCCCGCTGGAGCGTTCCTGCAAGCGTTGATACAGGGCTTGGGTGGTCTGCGGTGTGGGTTGGTCGAACAGCCCGGCTGCCTGCAATTGCACCAAAAGTACCTGGCATTGCGGCAGTCGTTCGCGCTGTGCGTCGCGGCGGTATTTGTCTTGCAAGGCCGCAGCGTGCGCACCATCGGCAGCTACCCACTGCGCCACATCAGCCTCAATGTGCAAAGGCCCGTTGGCTACCATTGCCTGGCTGACCCACTGATCGGCCTCGGCATTGCCGTCCAGGGTGATCGGCCGCAACGTCTTGATGAATGCCATCTGGTCCAGTGGGCTGGCCAGCAACGTGCGCACCGCCTGCATGGCCTCACGCGGCTCGATGGAGCCAATGCCTTCACGCTCCATGCGTTGCCGGTAGGCCGCTGACGACACCACGCCGATGCTCCCCCAATAGCCCCAGTTCAACGTTTTGACCGGTACCGACCCGCTGCTTCCCCAGCGCCGCGCCAGGGCATCTTTGAACACGCACCCCATCGCGTAGTTGGCTTGCCCGGCATTACGCGTGAAGGCGATCAAGGACGAAAAGAACAACACGAAATCCAGTGCCTGGCCACCGAACACCTGGGCCATGCGTACACTGATATCGACTTTGGCCTGCAAACTGCGCCGCAGTTGGTCTTCGCTCATATTCGCCAGGCTGCGGTCGTCCAGCACGATGGCTGAATGCACCAGGCCATCGATACGGCCGAAGCGGCTCAGGATCTGCTCGCAGGCTTGTTGCAACTGCCCGGCATCTGTGGCGTCGACGCTCATGTAAAACGGACGTGGGCCGTGCAGCGCAACCTGATCAAGGGCTGCCTGAATGGAAGCATCCAATGCCCTGCGCCCCAACCAGACCACCTGGGCGGCGTGCTCGCGAGCCACGCTTTCGGTCCACACCTGGCCGATGCCGCCACTGCCGCCAATCACCACATACACGCCGTTGCTGCGATAAGCCGGCTGCGCGGACGCCTGCGGCCGATGAAGCAGCAACTGCCGGCCCTCCCAGACGCCATCGCGCAGGCGCCGCGAGGTATGCGCAGGGTCAACGGGCATCACCGCCAAATGTGTGGGGGCCAGACGCTCCTGATGCGCCAGGTCTACGGCCTGTACCGTCCAATGCGGCATCTCCTTGGCGAGACTGCCCGCCAGGCCGTGGACGGCGGCGTGTACGGGTTGGGCGTCATGGGGCGTCCAAGCGTCGCGAGTCACCACCACATAATGCAGCGCACGCTTGTCAAACCCGCAACGCAGCAACGCTTGCACGATACGCAGCTGCTCCAGGGCGCACGCGTGCTGTTCATCGATCAGGCATTCATCGCCCGCGTGCCGGGCGGCACTCGGTGGGATGACTAGCACCAGGCGGTCGAAGGCCGGCAACCCCTGGAACCGCGTCACCCACTGCTCGACACTGTCCGAGGGTACCGACGCACAACTGAGCAACGGCCCCTGCGCGCCCTCCAGGCTGCGCAGTTGCGAAGCATCGGCACCGATGACCAGTGTGGCCGTCGGCGAGGCAGTGACGGCCTGCATGGCCAACGGGCTCCACTGCGGCACCAGTAGCACCTCGCCAGCCGGCAGCCCGACCTCTTCGTCCCCCTCGACAAGCCCCCCATTACCGGGCGGCGCCCACTGTCGAACCTTCAGGCCGCGCAGGCTGGCGCACAACCAGCCGAGCTCATCGAACAACTCAAGGTCATAACTCTCGCGCTGTGGGTCGCGGTTAACCTGTACCCACATGCGCGGTTCACACGCAGCAAACACCTGCAACTGGTCCAGGGCGAAAGGCACTTGCAGTAGTGCGCTTTCGTCGCTCAATACGCGCGTCGCTTGCAGCGCCGCATCCAACATTGACGGGTGCAAGCCGTAACTCGCCTCGAACGGCTGCGCTGCAGGCCACTCGATCAGGGCCAGGGCGTGCCCGTCGCCGACATACACCGCGCTGAGGCAACGGTGCGTTGCGCCATAATCGATGCCCAGGCCTGCATAGGCGTCGTAGAGCTGCCCGGGATTACGCTCATGGAAGTCGGCGCTGCTGCGTAGCCGCGCGAGCAAGGCGGGTAGGTCCACCTGGGGACGGGTCGGCATGGGCACCTGTTCAATGACACCTCGTACGTTGAGCGCCTGTGCCTGGGCGCCGCTCGTGGCGATCTCAAAACGCACACGTGCGGTGTCATCGGGAAACAGGCGTACCCGCAGTTGTGCATCGCCGTCTTCCAGCACCAGGGGTGCCAACCACACCACATCGCTCAGGCGCACCAAGGCGCCCTGCTGGTCAGGCGTGGCCACCGCTACTGCTGCTTTTCGCGCCAGTTCCAGAAACGCGGAGCCCGCCATCATGGCCTTGCCTTGGACGTGATGATCGGCGAGAAAGCTGTCTCGCCCACTGACCTGGCAGGTAAAGCCCAGGCCCGTCAGGTCGGAACAGTTGAGCACGCTGAGCGGTGCCGCTTGCACACCGGGGCTGCGAGGGTGCTGCTGGCCGATATCGGAATTGATCCCCGTGTACCAAAAGCGTTCGCGGGCAAACGGATAGCCTGGCAAGGAAATGATCCTGCCCCAGCGTCCGGGCAACAGCGCCTGCCAGTCGATATCGCCGCCGCTGACCCACAGTGCCAACAGTTTGTCCTGCTGCCCGGTGGCCGCCCATTGCGCAACCATGGCCGACAGATCGTCTTCGCCCAACAGCCGAACCAGCGGGTTCTCATCCTGCCGGGCCGACCCGACCTGCACACGCCCGGATGTCAACGCCCCTTGCAGATACTCGCGCAAACACGCCTGCACATCGTCGATAGAATGTGCCAGGAACCCCAGCCGCGCGTTGAGCGCTTCTCGACCGGTTTGCAGGGTATAGGCCAGGTCGTGCAGGGACAGGTCGTGCGCTTCTGGCGCGGCGCAAAATGCCAGGAGGCGCCGGGCCGAGGCTTGCAGGCGCTCGGCGTTGGCGCCGCTCAACAGAACGGCCACCGGCAGTGGCTGCCGGCTTTGCGACTCAGGCTGCGTCGGCGCCAGGTATTCCTCGATGATCAAGTGTGCATTCGAACCGCCGGCGCCGAAGGACGATAACCCGGCCAGGCGTGGGCGCTCCTCGGTGACGCCCTCTACGCGGCGCACCCGTCGCGGCCAGGGCGCCAAGTGGCGCTGGACTACGAAGGGTGACTGGGCAAAATCGATGGCCGGGTTGAGTACCTCACTGTGCAGCGAAGGCACCAACTGGCCCTTTTGCATTTGCAACAGGACTTTGGTCAGGCCGGCGATGCCGGCAGCGCTTTCGCAATGACCGAGGTTGGATTTGACCGAGCCCAACGCGCAGAACGCTGTCTGGTCGGTGCAGTGCCGGTAAGCCTTGGCCAGGCCCGCCAGTTCGATAGGATCGCCCAGGGCCGTACCAGTCCCATGGGCCTCGACATAGCCCACATCGGCGGCGTCTACGCCGGCGGCGGCCAACGCCTGGGTGATCACATCGGCTTGGGCATTGGGGTTGGGTACGGTGAATCCATTGGCCTTGCCACCATGGTTAATCTGGCTGCCACGTATCACGCCGTAGATACGATCGCCATCGGCCACCGCCTGGCTCAAGGACTTGAGCAAGACCGCACCGACCCCCTCGGCCGGCACATACCCATCGCCGCCCTCACCGAAACTCTGGCAGCGCCCCTGGCTGGAGGCAAAATTCCCCTGGGCCAGGCCCAAGTATTTGTTGGGGTGCACGCTGACGTTGACGCCGCCTGCCAGTGCCACGTCGCAGTCACCGCTGCGAATGCCCTGGCACGCCAGATGGATCGCCGTCAGCGACGCCGAACACATCGAATCCACAGCCAGGCTGGGACCACTGAGCCCCAGGCTCCAGGACACCCGGTTGGCGATCGACGCACTGCTGCCGGACAACGCCATAGGGCGCCCCAGCAAGGTTTGCTCGGCACCGAACAGTTGGTACTCCTGGTACATGACCCCTACATAGACACCGGTGCGCCGCAACGCACTGGGGCTACGCAGGCCCAAGGCCATGCCGGCATCCTCAAAGGTCGCGTAGGCGCACTCCAGGAACACACGTTCCTGAGGATCCATGTATTCAGCATCGTGGGGTGAGATGTTGAAAAACAGCGGGTCGAACTTGTCCACGTCATCCAGGAAGCCTCCCCACCGACTCAGGGTCTTACCGCCGGGCAAGCGTCCCGGTTGCGCCAGGTCGCCCAGGCTCCAACGTTCGGCCGGCACTTCAGTGACACAATCGACACCCTCGGCCAGGTTACGCCAGAATGCCTGCAAGTCCTCAGCCTTGGGGTAGCGGCCGCTGAGGCCGACAATGGCGATCGGCTGCGCGAGCGAGGCGTCCGGCAGTGCGTTCACGGGCGCCACGGGCGTCGACTCGGCGACCGTAGGAGCCGGAGCCACGGGCCCACTACCGGCCAGTTCGCCGAGCCGCTCGGCATGCCTGCGCGTAAAGTAATCGGCCAGCGCTTTGATCGAGCTGTGTTCAAAGAACAAGGTCTTGGATAAGGAGCCAAAGGACTTTTCCAACTCGGCGGTCATCTGGATGACCATCAGCGAGTCAATGCCGTAGTGTTCGAAATGCCGGTCATCCTGGAGCTGGGCCGGGCTGACCCGGGTCACGGTCACCAACACGGTCCTGAGCAGTCCGATAATGAAATCCCTGGCGTGTCGGGTCTGGCTGTCGTCGCGTGTATCCATGGCGGGAGTCTTCTCCGTCAAATCGGTAAGAGGCGGCTGCACGATATGGTCGAGCAAAGCCTGGAGGCATTCGCAGCGCAAAAGGCGGGCGCCCTGCCCTGCCAGGTCACGTGTCTCGCTCAGGCGCTGCACCAGGGCCTGGCGCATAGGCAGGTCGAAGCCGTAATCGGCAAACGGCTGCTGCAGGTCAATGTCAGCTACGGGCACGCCGGTCAGCGCTGCCACGTTGGCCAGCAGCCACTGCTCGAGCGGCTCGACACGATGCGTCGTCGGCGTCAGCAGACGCCGCACACTCGATGCAACGCCGTAGTGCACCAGCGTGTTCGCCTGGCGGTGCTTGAACGCCTGATAAAGCGCGTGCAACCCGACGTCGCGTGGCATAGGCAGAAGGCCCCAGGCCTGCTTGAGCAAGCCCAGGGACAACGCATCGATACGCATGCCGCCGTCGGCCCAATATCCCCAATCCACAGCCATGCTCAGGCCGTGTCGCAGGCCCTGCTCGGCTTGACGTTGGCGCGCGCGCACGACCCCATCCATAAAGCAGTTGGCCGCTGCGTAGTCGGCTTGACCGACATTGCCCAACTGCGCGCTGATGGACGAAGACACCAGGAAGAAATCGAGCACCACCTCAGCGGTGGCCGCATCGAGGTTCAACACGCCCTGGACCTTGGGCGCAAACACCTCGCGCACGTCTTCGGCGGTCTTTTGCAACAGGTAAGCGTCGCGTGTCACCCCCGCGTTATGCACCACGCCATCCAGCCGCCCATAACGCTCAAGGATCCGTTCGACCAGGGCCTGGGTGGCCAGCCGATCGCTGACCTCCAGGGTGACCACTTCGACCCGCGCCCCACGCTCACGCAAGCGATTGAATGCGGGGTGTAAGTGCGCCAAGCCCTCTAGCGTTGTTGGCCGATGCGTGGCCAGCACCAGGGTCGCCCCGGGTGCATGGCGGAAAATCTCTTCGGCCAGCACCTGGCCCATGCCGCCTGCGCCCCCGGTAATCAAATAGACCCCGGTCGCCTTCCAGGGCACAACACCGGGGCCGCTCGGCAACTGGCGCCAGACAAAGCTCTGCCACTGCCCGTCACACCAGCGTAAGCGTGGATCGCCCAGGGCCAGCGCCTGATTCACGACATTCACAAGCGACGCCGATGGCGCCTGGATCTCCACCAGCAGGCACTGGACCGTCAGCGCCGGGTTCTCCAATGCCGCCGTTTCGAGAATAGCCGCCAGGCCTTCGAAAAGTGCCCAAGGCCCATGTGGCTCCACCAGCAGTTGCACGTGCAACGGCCGGCCGTCAGCCTTGCGCAGGTGCGCCTGCAAGTGTGTGATCAACGAAATCGCGGCCTGGGTATAGCCCTCGCCCACAGGCCATTCACTCTCCACCAGCGAATGCCAGGGCAAGCCGTGCAGCGCCTGCTCCATCAGCAGTCGCTGCGGCGCGGCGGCCACCATCAACAGGCGCTCTCCAACAGAATCAGGTAACGCCATGGTGGCCTCGCGAGGCTGCCAGTCCCCCGTCCACAGGGTGCTCTCCCCGGCATCCAGCGAAGTACCGCCGGGATGCTGCGGTGGCGGTAGGGCGCGAAAACTCAACCCCTGCAATTGCGCACAGATCGTGCCGTTGGCATCGGCCAGTTGAATATCCACGGCCGGAACGCTCGCCCAACCTGCCGCCTGGCGGCGCACTGCATACGCCCATACCGGTTCAGCGGCACTGAACACATCCAGGCGCTCCAGGGAAAACGGCACCAGCGCCCGCGGCTCCGGCCAATCGCGCGCCAGCCAGTGGGCGGCGGCCTGCAGCGCCGAATCAGTCAGGCCTGGTTCGAGCAGCCAGCCGGTGTTGGGGGTCGCACCGGGGTTGCGCGCCAAGCGCACCAACAGTTGCTGCGCATGGTCGATATCGGCGCTGGCGGCGTACTCCACCAGGCAGCGAAAATTCACCCCGTAATCCACCCCCAGGCCAGTGAAGTGCCGGTAACAGTCATGTGCTGAATGAGGTGCCGTTCGGCAGGCCTCACGCAGGGCGGCCAGATCAAGCGCAGCGGGTGCGGTGGCCGGCGCAGCGTAGTGGCCGGCGCAGTGCACCTGCGCAGGGTGCCCGGAGTGGACCTCAACACCGCCAAGCCCTGTGTGTCGGCTCTGAACATCGAGTGTCACCCGTACCTCGACGGGCTCCGAGACCACGCGCAAGGGTGCCTGCCATACCAGGTTGATCAGGCTCAGTGGTGTCAAAGGTGTATGTGCAGCACGTGCAAGGGCGAGCACCTCCAGAAAAGCCACCCCGGGCACCACCGGCTCGCCGTTGATGCGGTGTTGATCAAGGAAGTATTCGTCACCCTCCAGGCGCAAGACCATGGCCGCCCCGTCATTGGGCATCATGGCGGCCGACAGCGGATGGGTAGCCTTGTCCTGGGCGGGCATCGCCTCCACTACCCAATAACGCTCCCGAGCAAAGGGGTAGCCCGGCAGGGGCATGCGCTGGCAATCCAGGGCGTCGAACAGCGGTGCGAAGTCCACTGCCTGGCCGGCTGCCCAGGCATCGGCAAATACAGCCAACTGCTGCAAGTAGTACAGAGACTGACCCGTGGCGCGAGCAGACAAGCCTTGCAATCGGCGCTGGTGTGCTTCGGCCAGATCGGCCGTGTCAGCCGGCATGCCTCTGCGCAGCGCAGCGATCAATTCGGCGCGGTCCGCGACCACAACATGGAAACGCTGCTCGAAACGCTGGCGCCCGGTGAGCAGGCTGTAGCTCATGTCTACGACTGCGAATGACGCGTCCCGCTCACATAACGCCAACAGGTCCGCCATGCGCTGGTGCAGTTGTTCGCGGGTGCGTGCATCGAGCACGATCAGTACCGCCGGCACCAGACTGGCCTGGTGGACGCGCAGGGGTGGCTGCTCCAGGACCATATGGGCATTGGTGCCGCTGAACCCGAAAGAACTGATCGCGGCGCGGCGCGGGGCCCCGTCAATCGCGGGCCAATCGCCCAGGTGCTGATTGAGGAAAAAGGGGCTGTCGGCGAAATCGATGGCCGGGTTGGTGTGTTGGAAATGCAAGGACGGCGGCAGTTGCCGATGCCGCATCGCCAACAGGACCTTGAACAGTCCTGCCATGGCGGCGGCGGTGGCGGCGTGCCCCATGTTCGACTTCACCGAACCGATCGCGCAGTAACCCTTGCGCTGGGTGTAACGGGAGAACGCCCCCTTGAGCGCCTGGAATTCGATCGGGTCACCCAGGCGCGTCCCGGTGCCATGGGCTTCGACCAACTGCACGGTGGCCGGGTCAATGCCATAGCGTGCATAGACCGACTCATGCAGACGCTGCTGGGACAACGCGCTCGGTGCAGTAATGCCATTGCTGGCGCCGTCCTGATTGATACCGGAACCGCGGATCAACCCATGGATGTGATCGCGATCAGCCAGGGCATCGGCGAGGCGTTTGAGCACCACCGCGCCTGCCCCTTCGCCAGGGACGAAGCCGTCCGCCCGGCTGTCGAAGGTATGGCAGGCGCCAGTGAGCGACAGCATGCTTGCCCGGTTGGCCTTTTGGTAAAACGCAGGTGTGGACTGAATGAAAACCCCACCCGCCAAGGCCACCTTTGTATCGCCGGCAAGCAGGCTCTGGCAGGCCATGTGGATGGCCACCAGCGCGCTGGAGCAAGCGGTATCGACGGTGATGGCCGGCCCTTGCAAGTCCAGGTAGTAGGCTATGCGTGCCGGCACGATCGAGGGGGCATTGCCCCAGAACGACTGGGGTGGCGGCATGTCATCGAACAGCTGGTCATAGTCGCCCTGTTCGCACCCGACGTAGACACTCACCTCGGCGCGGCGCTGTTCGCCCAGGCACCCGGCATCGGCCAGCGCGTTCCAGGCTTCCTGCAGGAACAGGCGTTGCTGAGGGTCCATGTAGGTCGCCTCAAGAGGCGAAATATTGAAAAACAGTGGATCAAACTCATCGATCCTCTCAATGAAGCCACCGCGGTCGCAGCCCTGGTCTGCGCCGGCATGGCAATGCCGAGGGTCCCAACGTTGCACGGTACTGACCAGGTCGGCACCAGCCGCCAGGTGCTCCCAGAAGGCATCCAGATCTCGGGACTGCGGGAACCGTCCACTGATACCGACAATGGCAATGGCTTGGTCATCAACCGCTGGCTGTGCCGGCTCGCCAGTCGGCGGGGTTACCGGCAAGGCGTCCGTAGGCTCGGTTGCAGGCGTTGCGAACTGCGGGTATTGGCCCAGCATGTAGTCGACGAGCCGGTTGATACTCGGGTAATCGAAGAGGCACGTCGTATGCAGGTCAATTGCCAGGCGTGCATTCAGCTGGCGAACCAGCGCCACGCCAGTGATTGAGTCCACGCCGTAATCGGCGAACGGTTCATCGTCGCGAATGTCGCCCAGTTCAAATTGCAGGCTGCTGGCGACCAATTCGCGTACCGATGCCAGCAGCAGGGGCCGCCCATCCTCGGCGCGCCTGGCAGGCGCTGACGCTGGCGCGTGACTCTCGGCCGAAGGTGCAGGCGTTGCCTGCGGTTCCCGGGCATGGCGCACCACTCCATCACTGCGCGCCATCACCACTTGCTGGCCCAGCCCATGAAACGCCTGGCACGGGA
>NZ_SPKP01000034.1:0-1052 GCF_023127835.1 Pseudomonas sp. B329
CCAACGTGCTGTTGCTGGACGAACCGACCTCTTCACTGGATGAAGGGGCAGAACGCCTGTTTCTGGAAAACCTCGACCAATGGGCCCAGGGCAAGACCTTGCTGATTGCCACCCATCGCCTGGCGTTGTTGGAGTTGGTCGAGCGAATCATCGTCGTCGATGACGGCAAAATCGTGCTGGATGAACCCAAGGAGGAAGCGATCCGCCGACTCAGTGCCACTCACGCCAATGGAGCTGCCCAGCATGGCTAATGTTCACGAAACGCTGGCGCGGTTACGCGCCTATGCGCGCAATAAAAGTTCGCGGGAGGCGATGGATCCCGCCGATGACGCTGCGCTGCGCCACGCGACACGGATGATCGGCAGCCTGGTAGTGATTGTGGTGATCCTGTGCACCTGGGCCTGGCTTGGCGAACTCGATGAGGTGTCCAAGGGGGACGGAAAGGTGATTCCCAGTTCCCATGAGCAAGTCATTCAGTCACTAGAGGGCGGCATCCTGACCGAACTGAACGTTGCCGAGGGTGACCTGGTGGAGCAGGGGCAGGTGCTGGCCCAGCTTGACCCGACGAAAACCGAATCGAATGTCGAGGAGAGCGCTGCGCGTTACCGTGCGGTGTTGGCCAGTGCCACACGGTTACAGGCCGAGGTGGACGACAAGCTGTTGAGCTTTCCTGACGAGCTGCAGGCCTACCCGGAGCTGATCAGCCGCGAAACCAGGCTGCATAAGGAGCGCATCAGCCGACTCAAGGAGTCCTTGGCGGGGGTGAATGACTCGCTCAGGCTGGTCGACCGTGAGTTGCAAATCACTCAGTCATTGGCCAAGACCGGGGCAGCCAGCAACGTCGAAGTAATCCGCCTGCAACGCCAGCGCAGCGAACTGCAACTCAAGGCCACGGAACTGCGTTCGTCCTATCAGGTACAGGCGGGGGAGGAGTTGGCCAAGGCGCGTTCCGAGGTCAGTACCTTGAGTTCGGTGATTCGCGGGCGTGAAGACTCGTTGGCGCGCCTGACCGTCCTGTCGCCGGTTCGCGGCATCGTCAAGGGCATCGAGGT
>NZ_SPKP01000035.1:0-5730 GCF_023127835.1 Pseudomonas sp. B329
TGGAACCGGAGGTGTAGATCACGTAGGCGAGGTTGTCGCCATCCAGCGCCACATTCGGAGCTGTTTCGCTATAACTTGACCAGGCGTGCACCTGATCCACCGCCAAGGCTTCCAGGCCCTCCGGGATCGGCAACCGCTGCTGCACTGCAGAATGAGTCAGCAGCAATTTCGAGCGGCTGTCCTGCATCATGTACAGCAAGCGATCACGCGGGTACTCGATATCCAGCGGCACATACACGCCACCGGCTTTCATCACCGCCAGGAACGCCACCATGATCTCGGCGCTGCGCGGCATGGCAATCGCCACGCGCACTTCCGGGCCGACGCCACGGGCAATCAGGGCATGAGCCAGACGGTTGGCCTGGCGATCCAGTTCGCCGTAGCTCAGGGTTTGTGCGTCGAACTTCACCGCCACCGCCGTCGGGTTTTCCCGGGCGCGATCGGTAAACAATTCGTGCACCCAGCGCTCGGCCGAGAAGCCAGAATCCGTGCGGTTCCAGAGTTGCAGGATCTGTTGTTGTTCGGCCGCGTCCAGCAAGCTCAACTGACTGAGCTGCTGCCGCGGGTTGGCAACCATCCCCTGCAGCAGGTTCTGCCAGTGGCGCGCCATGCGTTGCACAGTGCCAGCTTCGAACAGGTCCTGGGCATAACCCAGGGTGGCCCATATGCCTTCGGTGGACTCCTGGATATCCAGGTCCAGGTCGAAATGAGCGGTCTTGCTTTCCCACTCCAGCCCTTCCACCTGCAACGCTGGCAATTGGCGCTGAACCTGGACCTGGCCGACATCGGTCTGGTGGTTGAACATGACCTGAAACAACGGGTTGTGACTCAGGCTACGCTCGGGTTGCAGAGCTTCCACCAGTTGTTCGAACGGCAAGTCCTGGTGGGCCTGGGCCTCGACCGCGCGTTGCCGAACGTGCTGCAACAACTGCTCGACACTCATCTGCCCATGCACATCCGCCTTGAGCACCTGAGTGTTGACGAAAAAGCCGATCAGCCGCTCGGTCTCGCTGCGATTGCGGTTGGCAATCGGCACACCGACGCGTATTTCTTCCTGGCCGCTGTAGCGGTGCAACAAAGTCTGGAACGATGCCAGCAGCAACATGAACAGGGTCACGCCCTGCTCTTGCGCCAACACCTTGAGGCCCTGAGTGAGTTCGGGCGCCAGCTCGAAGGCCAGGCGCGCGCCACGGTGGCTCTGCACCGCCGGGCGCTGGTGGTCGAACGGCAACTCCAGCACGCTCTGCTCACCGCCCAACAGCTCACGCCAGTAGGCCAGTTGACGTTGCTTCTCGCCGGCGTCCATCCAGTTACGCTGCCATACGGCATAATCGGCGTACTGGATCGGCAACACCGGTAGCGGCACATCCTGGCCTTGGCTGTAACCGGCATACAACTGCACCAACTCCTCGACCACCAACTGCATTGACCAACCATCGGAGACGATATGATGCTGCACCAGCACCAACACATGCTCGTCGGCGGCCAGGCGCAGCAACGTCACGCGTAGCAACGGGCCCTGCTGCAGGTCGAACGGCTGGGCAATCAACGCTTCTACCCGGGCCTGAAGCTGGGCCTCATCGACATCAGTCTGGGTGATCGGCAAGGCCACCTGCGGTTCAATCACTTGCACCGCGCCGTCGTGATCCTGGCGAATATGGGTGCGCAAGCTTTCATGGCGCGCCAGCAAGCTATCGAAACTGTGCTGAAGCGCGCCTGGATCCAACTGCCCTTTCAAGCGTAATGCACTGGGGATGTGATACGCCGCACTCTGGGGCTCCAGTTGCCACAGAAACCATTGACGCTCCTGGGCATAAGACAACGGCAACGGCTGCTCGCGGCCCGCCGGCAGCAGAGGTGGCGCCGTCGGCATCGGGCTGTCCTGGGCCTGCAAGGCGGTGACAAATGCCTCCAGGCGTGGGTGTTCGAACACGGCCTTGAGCGGCACTTCCAGGCTCAGGGTCTGGCGAATCCGTGATACCACCTGCATCGCCAACAGCGAATGCCCGCCCAGCTCGAAAAAGTGCTGGTTCAGGCCCACGTGCTCGGTGCCGAGGACATCCGCCCAGATCGCTGCCACCTGTTGCTGCAACGGCGTGACCGGCGCCAGCCAGTCCTGTTGCAAGGCGGCGGCTTCGGGTTTGGGCAGCGCCTGGCGGTCCAGCTTGCCGTTGGGGTTCAAAGGCATGTGGTCGAGGAAGATCAGGTGCGCTGGCACCATGTAGTCCGGCAGGTGTTCACGCAAGGTCAGCATCAGTTGTTCGCCAGCCTCCGCGCGCTCGGTTTCAGACAGCGTCTGCGCCGGCACCAGGTAGGCCACCAGTTGGTTGTCAGCCGCCAGCAACAAGGCTTCACGCACACTGTCCTGAGCCAGCAGTACGCTTTCAATCTCACCCAGTTCAATGCGGAAACCACGGATCTTGACCTGGTGGTCGACCCGCCCGACATACTCCACCACGCCGTCGGCGCGATAACGCGCCAGGTCGCCCGTGCGGTACAGGCGCTCGCCTGCCGCGCCGAACGGGTCCGCGACGAAACGTTCGGCAGTCAGGCCCGGCCGTTGTAAATAAGCGCGGGCCAAGCCACTGGCGCTGGCGATATAGAGTTCACCGACTGCGCCCAGCGCCAGCAAGTTCAGGTCGCGGTCCAGCACATACAGGCCACGCCCTGGCAGCGCCCGGCCAATCGGGCTGGCACCGGCGGCGCTGACGGCGCTCGCGTCGGTGCAGTCCAGCACACTGGAGACCACCGTGGCCTCGGTAGGCCCGTAGGTGTTGAGCAAGCGCACATGGCTAAGCCCTGCGCGCTGCCACAGGAGTGGGCCATCCAACGGCATGGCTTCGCCGCCGATATGGATCTGGCGCAAGGCACCATAAGACCTCGGGCCCGCTGCCAGGCAGTCTTGCAGGAACAGCTTCCAGTAGGCCGTGGGCAAGTCGGCCAAGGTGATGCCCTGGGCGATGATCTGCCGATACAGCTCGGCACCGTCCCACAGTTGCGGGCCGCGCAGTACTACGGTGGCACCGAGGGTCAGGGCCGGGTACAACTGCTCGACAAAACCGTCGAAGTTCAGGGTGGCAAACTGCAACACCCGGTCTTGGGCAACCAGTTGCGAGTAATCCGCCGCGATGCCAACGAACTCACTCAGGGCAGCATGGCTGATGGCAACCCCCTTGGGCTTGCCGGTGGAGCCGGAGGTGTAGATCACGTACGCCAGGCTCTGGGGCTCGACATCAGTCGGTAGATTGTCCTCGGAGCACTGCGCCAATGGGGCCAGGTCAATATCCACGGACGACACATGAGCCGGCAACGGCAGGCGCCCGCGCAGGTGGGATTGAGTCAACACCAGGCCGACGCCGCTGTCCTCAAGCATATGCACCAGGCGTTCGCGCGGGTACTCAGGGTCCAACGGCACATAGGCTGCGCCCGTCTTGAGCACCGCCAGCAAGCTGACCACCATGGCAAAGGAGCGCTCGATGCAGATCCCCACCGGCCCATGCGGGCCGATGCCCTGAGCCAGCAGGTAATGCGCCAGGCGGTTGGCCTGGCGGTTCAGTTCGCCATAGCTGAGGGCCTGGTCATCCAGGGCCAGGGCCTGGCGGCCTGGCTGCCGGTCGGCCTGGGCTTCAAACAGCCGGTGCACCGCGTGCAGGGTGGTGGCACACGCCGGAGCATTCCAATCCTGGAGCATCACCTGTTGCTCCACTGCACTCAGCATCGGCAGCTCGCAGAGACGGCTGCGCGGTGCGTTCACCACCGCCTGCAACACGTGCTGCCAGTGCTGCGCCAAGCGCTCGACGGTAGCGGCGTCGAACAAGTCAGTGGCATAGGTCAGCGCAGCCCAGAGGCCCTCGGCGGATTCATGGGTATCCAGGCTCAGATCGAAATGGGTGGTCGGGCTGTCCCACTCCAGTTCCACCACACGCAGGCCCGGTAACTGCTGGCCTTCGCGGCCGCCCTGGGCATCGGTCTGGTGGTTGAACATCACCTGGAACAATGGGTTGTGGCTCAAGCTGCGTTCGGGCTGCAACGCCACCACCAGTTGTTCGAACGGCAGATCCTGATGGGCCTGGGCCTCCAGGGCGCGACGCTTGGTTTGTTGCAGCAGTTCGGCAAAGCTCATCTGCCCGTCGAGGTCAGCCTTGAGCACCTGTGTATTGACGAAGAAGCCGATCAACCGCTCGGTTTCGACACGGTTTCGGTTGGCATTCGGCACGCCAATACGAATGTCCGACTGCCCGCTGTAGCGATACAACAGGGCTTGGAACGACGCCAGCAACAGCATGAACGCCGTCACACCCTCCTGCTGCGCCAGGCGCTTGATACCGGCCACCAGAGCCGGTGGCAGATGCACCTGCACGCTTGCACCGCGATGGCTTTGCTGCGCCGGACGCGGGCGGTCCAGCGGTAGCTCAAGCACCGGCTGCTCGCCGCCCAGCAGGGCCTGCCAATAGGCCAGCTGGCGCGCCTGCTCTCCGGCCTCCATCCAGCCTCGTTGCCACAGGGCGTAGTCGGCGTACTGGATCGGCAGCTCAGGCAGTTGCAAATCATGGCCCTGACTGTGAGCAGCGTAGAACTGCACCAGCTCTTCGACCATCACTTGCATCGACCAACCATCGGAGACGATGTGGTGCTGCACCATCACCAGCACATGTTCATCTTCGGCCAGTTGCAGCAGCGTCACGCGCAACAACGGCGCCTGGTGCAAATCGAACGGCCGTGCGACTTCGGCTTCCACCCGCGCCATCAACTGTGCCTCGTCGATACGCGCCTGGTGGATCTGCACCCGCGCCTGGGGCATCACCGCTTGCCAGAGGCGTTCGCCGTCCTCGACCAGTTGTGTGCGCAAGCTCTCATGCCGGGCCAGCAGGCTGTCGAAACTGCGCTGCAATGCCGCCAGGTCCAAGTGCCCGTGCAGACGCAGGGCGCCGGGGATGTGATAGGCGGTGCTGTCCGGATCCAGTTGCCAAAGAAACCACTGGCGCTCTTGAGCGTAGGACAGCGGCAGATGTTGGCCGTCCTCGCGGATCGAGGCAATCGGCAGTTGAGCGAAACTCATGCCCCGGCTTTGCAGGCGCTGGTAAAACTGCTGGCGCTGCTCCAGAGGCAAGCGAAGAAAGCGCGACACCAAGTCGATATTAGGGTTGGAAAGCATGGTTCAAATCGCCTCTAGTTCGCTCAAAAAGTCACGCAGGTCATCAAAATCCTCCACGCTGCCGGCGCGGAAAGTGGCTGCCGCCTGCACGTAGGCACGCAGCGAATCGGTCTGGAACAGTTCCATCAGCGGCACGTCAAGGCCCAATTCGGCTTGCACCCGGGAGGTGATCTGGATCGCCAGCAAGGAATGGCCGCCGACTTCAAAGAAGTTGTCGTTCAGGCCCACTTGCGGCAGGTGCAGGATGTCGGCCCAGATCACAGCGATCTGTTGTTCAAGCTCGGTTTGCGGGGCCACGTACTGTTGCTGCATCTGGCTCGCATCCGGCAATGGCAAGCCCTTGCGGTCGAGCTTGCCGTTGGGGGTCAGCGGCATTTGCGCCAGGAATACGAAGTGGCTGGGCACCATGTAGTCCGGCAGGTCGGCTTTCAAGGCTCGCCGCAGGGCATCGCGGAACTCGGCGGGGTCTGCCAGGCTGACATCTGCCGGCACTACATAGGCCACCAACTGCTTGCCGGTCGGCCCCTCCTGGGCGACCACCACGGTTTCACCGACGCTGACCTGCTCGCGCAAAC
>NZ_SPKP01000036.1:0-1473 GCF_023127835.1 Pseudomonas sp. B329
GATTGGCCTCAGTTTAAGGCAAAGAGGTGTCTACGAAACCCGGGGCGATTCAGGTATGCACATGAGTGTAGGTAACAACTGGAGGAACCTTCTGGCTAATTCCCTAGCCGTGGTGCTGATGACTGAATGTGGCGGGAGAAATTAAGAGAACGCAATAAAACCGGATGCAATGAACTCATTGCATCCGTCTGTAGGCCATCGGGTCGTCAGAACTGGAAGGTGAACCCAAGGTTAACCGCGTTGCCACCACCATGACTGGAAACCAGCCCGGTGTAGTTAAGCGATATCAACGTGTCCTTGGTCATGGCCATTTCTGCCGAGGCTTTGACCACAGCACCATCACGTGACGCTGGCACGCTACCCACCGCAAACGCGGCCTCGCTTCCGACAAATTTCAAGGAACTTTGCCGTTCCAGCTCGCCGTACTGATGCTCCCAGCCCAACTCGCCACCCAGTTTCACCGAACGAGTAGAACTCACCGGCAATTGCATATGCCCGCGCACGCCAACTGTCGAGACAATTGCATCCTGACTTTGCTTACTGGCGCGCAATGCCGCTGCTTTCCCACGCTCTTTGAACGCGTCATTTTGGAAATTAACGTAGGCCAGGTTTGCAAAAGGCTCGAAGGCTGACCAGGCGGTATAGCCAACTTCACCGAACACCTGATCCGTTCGTGCGTTGTAATCCGCTTTTTGATGAACGGATTGGTTGCCGTAGTTCACGTTACGGGAGGTGTCAAAGTGGTGCCAGGTGCTCGCTCCGCCGAAACGTAAAGCGATGCTATCGAAGCGTTTACCCCCATAGATCGACAAGTGATAGTTGTCGCTATTGGCCGACGTTCTGGAGGAACCCTCCAGATCGGTTTTGGTGTAGCCCGTCGCCCCGCCGATTCGCCATCCATCACCGATATCAGTGTCCAGACCGAGCAGCACGCCAGTGGTAGAGGTGCTGTAGCTGGTGGCGTTGTGATCGGAGTCAAGCTGCGTGTGACCTCCGAGTAATTGCACCCAGCCGCCGTTGCTGTTGTCGACTTGAATTTTTGTATCTGAATTCAACGCCTGAGCCTGTTGCAGGCGAGCATTCACCGCATCACGAACATAACGACTGTCGGCGATCTGCGCGGCGGCGGCATCAGCATGAACCTGGCCATCAAGTTGCTTGAAGGCCTGACGAGCCTGTTCAGCGGAGTTGAAGGTTAAAAGGCTCTCATATACAGAGTTCCCCGGGGCTAAGGTGTCAGCCACGGCTGCAACCGCACGCTCATTTTTGGTCTGTGCAACGCTGGCAAAGGTGGTTTTGTTGCGCTGAATGGCAATGCTCATGGCCATCACTTCAGGCTCTCGCTGCACAGATTGCGGAGGTGTTACAGCTACAGTCGGTAATGGGGCTGGCGGTGGAGTGACCGCCACTGCTGGCCTTGCCTGAACAGGTTCAACAGGCGTTGCAACCACAGTCGGTGACGAAGCTGGCGGT
>NZ_SPKP01000037.1:0-11294 GCF_023127835.1 Pseudomonas sp. B329
ATCAAAAGCAGATCAAGATCAAGAGCGGCTCGCTTCGCATCGTGGTTACCGTGGGGGCGGCAAGCTGCACAGTTGTGTAGAAGGGAGAAGCCTCAGCCCCTCGGCAACCACATCACCGCAGTCAACCCACCACCCGGCGTGTCCTCCAGGCTCAAGTGCCCGCCAAGCCGCTCGACGGCCTCTCTGGCAATGGTCATCCCCAAACCGACCCCTCCGGAATTGCGGTTGCGCGATCCCTCCAGCCGAAAGAACGGTTCGAACACCGCCTCGCGTTTATCGGCGGCGATTCCCGGGCCGTTATCGATCACTCTGATCACCAGTGCGCCACGGCTGTCGGCCAGTTCTACCCGGGCCATGCCGGCATAGCGCAGCGCGTTGTCGATCAGGTTGTTGAGGCATGAGCGCAGGGCCATGGGCTGCACTTGCAAGGGCGCGCAGGTGCCTGAAAATTGCACGTCGCAGCCCTGGTCCTGGGCGTTCTCGCTGAGGGACTCCACCAGCGCCTGCACGTCGAGCCAATGCCGCGTCTCGCTGGTGCGTTGTTCGTGCAGGTAGCTCAGGGTGGCGTCGAGCATATCGATCATGTCGTTCAGGTCCTGACGCATCTGGCCTTGCAGTTTGGTGTCTTCGATCTGTTCCAGGCGCAGTTTGAGGCGTGATAACGGGGTGCGCAGGTCGTGAGAGACCGCACCGAGCATACGTGCCCGCTGGCTGACTTGTTCGCGGATGCGCTTTTGCATCAGGTTGAAGGTCGAGGCCGCTTGCCTTGCCTCGCGCGGGCCGGATTCCACCAGCGGCGGGCTGTCGAGGTCGACGCTCAAGCGCTCGGCTGCGGCACTCAGGCGCTGGATCGGCCGGCTCAGCAGCTTGGCGCCGTACCAGGCGGCAATGATCAACGAGATAAATTGAAACGTCAGCGGTACCAGCGGGCCACCAAACCAAGGGCGAGGTTCCTTGCGCAGCGGTTTGAGGGTGCCGTCCGGTTGTTCGACGAACGCCTGGGGAGGCGGAGGCGGTGGCCGGCCGTAGTGGTGAAACCAGAAGAGAGCCAGCACGTGGGCCAGCACAATGGCCACCAGCAATAGGCCGAACAGTCGCCCGAACAGCGTATTGAAGGTGGCGCGCATCAACCGATATCCCGGGCGTCGAACAGGTAGCCTTCGCCGCGTACGGTCTTGATCAACTGCGGGGCCTTGGGGTCATCTCCCAGTTTCTGGCGCAGGCGTGATACCAGCAAGTCGATGCTGCGATCAAAGGCTTCGATGGAGCGACCACGGGCCGCATCCAGCAGTTGCTCGCGGCTCAATACGCGGCGCGGGCGTTCGATGAACACCCACAGCAAGCGAAACTCGGCGTTGGACAGCGGCACCACCAGGCCGTCATCGGCCACCAACTGGCGCAGTACGCTGTTGAGGCGCCAGGTGTCGAAGCGGATGTTGGCCCGTTGCTCGGTGCGGTCATCGCGCACCCGGCGCAGGATGGTCTGGATACGGGCCACCAGCTCCCGGGGCTCGAATGGTTTGGACATATAGTCATCAGCGCCCAGTTCCAGGCCGATGATGCGGTCGGTGGGTTCGCAGCGGGCCGTGAGCATCAGGATCGGAATGTCCGACTCGGCACGCAGCCAGCGGCACAGCGACAACCCGTCCTCGCCCGGCAGCATCAGGTCCAGTACTACCACATCGAAGGTTTCGGCTTGCATGGCTTGGCGCATGGCGGTGCCGTCGGTGACGCCCGAGGCCAGGATATTGAAGCGCGCCAGGTAGTCGATCAGCAGTTCGCGGATCGGCACGTCGTCGTCGACGATCAGCGCACGGGTGGTCCAGCGCTTGTCTTCGGCGATCGTCGTGCCTTTAGGCTCTTCGTTTACGGGGACGGAAGGGGTCTGCATAGTGCGATCATCTGCCTGAGTAGTGCTGTCAGCATAGGCGCCCAGCGCCGTGGCTGGAAATGCTGGGCGTGCGATAGTGTGCGAGGCTAGCCGGGCGGCGTGTTGAGGGCGTGTCGTGAATGTATCGACTTTGAAACAAGTGCTCGAAATCGCGTGTATCGGGCACTTGATCAGTATTTACCGATCATCGGATCCCGCAACGGCGCTGCTTGCGCTACAATCCGCGCCGATTTCGACTTGCCTGAGAGCCCATTCCAATGTCCGTCTGCCAGACTCCTATCATCGTCGCCCTGGATTACCCCACTCGTGACGCCGCACTGAAGCTGGCTGACCAGTTGGACCCCACGCTATGCCGGGTCAAGGTCGGCAAGGAACTGTTCACCAGTTGCGCGGCGGAAATTGTCGGCACCCTGCGGGACAAAGGCTTCGAAGTGTTCCTGGACCTGAAATTCCATGACATCCCCAACACCACGGCAATGGCCGTGAAGGCTGCGGCCGAAATGGGCGTGTGGATGGTCAATGTGCACTGCTCCGGCGGCTTGCGCATGATGAGCGCGTGCCGCGAAGTGCTGGAACAGCGCAGCGGCCCCAAACCGCTGCTGATCGGCGTGACCGTGCTGACCAGCATGGAACGCGAAGACCTGGCCGGTATTGGCCTGGATATCGAGCCTCAGACGCAGGTATTGCGCCTGGCGGCTCTGGCGCAGAAAGCCGGCCTCGATGGCTTGGTATGCTCGGCCCTGGAAGCCCAGGCCCTGAAGAACGCCCACCCGTCGTTGCAACTGGTGACGCCGGGTATTCGCCCGGCGGGCAGCGCGCAGGATGACCAGCGCCGTATCCTGACCCCGCGCCAGGCCCTGGATGCCGGTTCGGACTATCTGGTGATCGGCCGTCCGATCAGCCAGGCGGCGGATCCGGCCAAAGCACTGGCCGCGGTGGTTGCCGAAATCGCCTGATACTCAGGGGAACACGGTAAAAAATGTGTGAGGGGGCTTGCCCCCGTTAGCCATGGGTATCTATACAACTTCTGTACGCCGCCGGACCCTGTGGGAGGGGGCTTGCTCCCGATGGCGGCCTAGGGGCCGACCAGGATCTTGGATCAGACCGAGTACATATCTGTTATTTAGGTAACGGCCACTGTTGGTTCCGCTTTTACAGCGGGTCACTTTGGAAAAGAGAGCCCCAAAGTAACCAAAGGGCTCTTGCCCCACCACTCGGCACCTCGCCTGGGCTCGGTGTGCCCGTAATCCGCCATGGATTTGGGGGGCCGCCGCCACGCGCCATCCATGGCGCGGGGCGGCTAAAACCGGCATCCCTGCCGGTTTACCCCCCAAATCCCTGTCGAATTCCGGCCAGCGTGGTTTAACGGGGCGCCTAAGATCAAAAGCAGAGCAAGAGCAAGAGCAAGAGCAAGCAGCGAGTCAGCATGGTCATCGTGGGCAAGCCCTAATGCCAGTCAGTCAAGCGTACATCGCCCTCTGTAGGAGCGAGCAAGCTCACTCCTACAAAAGCCTAGGGCAAGCCCCCTCCCACATTTAGATCTGCCGTGTGTCAGCTGACTTTTAGTATCAACTTCCCGAAGTTCTCGCCGCTGAACAGCTTCATCAGCGTTTCCGGGAAGGTCTCCAGCCCCTCGACAATATCTTCCTTGCTCTTGAGCTTGCCCTGGGCCATCCAGCCGGCCATTTCCTGCCCGGCCGCCGCGAAGTTCGCCGCGTGGTCCATCACCACAAACCCTTCCATGCGCGCACGGTTGACCAGCAACGACAAGTAGTTGGCCGGACCTTTGACGGCTTCCTTGTTGTTGTATTGGCTGATCGCGCCGCAAATCACCACGCGGGCTTTGAGTGCCAGGCGGCTGAGCACGGCGTCGAGAATATCGCCGCCGACGTTATCGAAATACACGTCCACGCCTTTGGGGCACTCGCGTTTGAGGGCGGCAGGTACGTCTTCGCTTTTGTAGTCGATGGCGGCGTCAAAGCCCAGCTCATCGAGCAGGAACTTGCACTTGTCGGCACCGCCGGCAATCCCCACCACGCGGCAGCCTTTGATCTTGGCGATCTGCCCGGCGATGCTGCCCACGGCACCCGCGGCGCCGGAAATGACCACGGTGTCACCGGCTTTCGGCGCACCGGTCTCCAGCAGGGCGAAGTAAGCCGTCATGCCGGTCATGCCCAGGGCAGACAGGTAACGGGGCAGGGGCGCAAGCTTGGGGTCGACCTTGTAGAAACCACGGGGCTCGCCGAGGAAGTAATCCTGCACGCCCAGGGCGCCATTCACGTAGTCCCCCACCGCGAAGTTCGGATGGTTCGAGGCAATCACCTTGCCGACGCCCAGCGCCCGCATCACTTCGCCGATGCCGACCGGCGGGATGTAGGACTTGCCCTCATTCATCCAGCCACGCATGGCCGGGTCGAGGGACAGGTATTCATTGCGTACCAGGACCTGGCCGTCGGCAGGCGTGCCCACCGGCACTTCCTGGTAGGTGAAGGTCTCTCGCGTGGCCGCACCGACCGGGCGTTTGGCGAGCAGGAATTGGCGGTTGGTCTGGGCGGTCATGGCAAGGACTCTTTGGAAATGAATCATGAGTGATAGCCCTTCAGTGACGCCAGGGCAAGGTTGTCTGCGGGAGGCGAATGCCCGTCGATAGGCATCGCTGATAACCATCCAGGTAGACTTATCACTGCGATTCATGCAGCGCTAACCCGCCGTCTGATAGTGCTGACGCGCTGATCCCTGTGTTGGCTAGACTCGCGCCACCGTTACCACTCCCATAGGACAGTTCCCATGAGCATGACATTTTCTGGCCAGGTCGCCCTGGTAACCGGCGCCGCCGCGGGTATTGGTCGCGCCACTGCGCTGGCGTTCGCGGCCGAAGGCTTGAAGGTGGTCGTTGCCGACCTCGACGTGGCGGGGGGCGAGGGGACTGTTGCGCTGATCCGCCAGGCCGGCGGCGAAGGGGTGTTTGTGCGTTGCAACGTCACGCTCGAAACGGACGTACAGCAATTGATGGCGCAGACGGTCGCCATCTATGGACGACTGGACTATGCCTTCAACAACGCCGGGATTGAGATCGAGAAAGGCAAGCTGGCCGACGGCAGCCTGGATGAGTTCGATGCCATCATGGGGGTTAACGTCAAAGGCGTCTGGTTGTGCATGAAGTATCAGTTGCCGCTGTTGTTGGCCCAGGGCGGCGGAGCAATCGTCAACACGGCATCGGTGGCCGGGCTGGGGGCGGCGCCGAAGATGAGCATCTATGCGGCGTCCAAACACGCAGTGATCGGCCTGACCAAGTCGGCAGCCATTGAGTATGCGAAAAAGAAGATCCGCGTGAACGCGGTCTGCCCTGCCGTGATCGATACCGACATGTTTCGCCGCGCCTACGAGGCCGACCCGCGTAAAGCCGAATTCGCGGCGGCCATGCATCCGGTCGGGCGCATCGGCAAGGTTGAGGAAGTCGCCAGCGCCGTATTGTACCTGTGCAGTGATGGTGCCGCCTTTACCACCGGCCAGTCCCTGGCGGTGGATGGCGGCGCGACGGCGATCTAGGACGGCAAGTCGCACGGCATTCGAAAATAGGGCGAGGTGCTGTGGGGCGTTTCCATAGGGGGCAGTGGGCCGTGTTCGAATATGTATCATTAGGTAAATAATCCAATAAAATCAATACTTTAATAAAACTTGGCAGCAAGTTTTGGCGGGCTTCTGTGCTTAACTGTTTTGGGTTAACAAACAGTTGAAGTGAGTGGCTCATGGATTTAGGGATCGATCGACAAGCCCTGGTACCGGTTGTTCAGCAAATCGTCAGCGCGGTGGCCCATTGGATTCGCAAGGAAGGAGTGAGCCCTGGAACGCGCTTGCCGTCCATTCGGCAACTGGCCCTCGACAACCTGCTGAGCCAGTCCAGCGTGATCGAGGCGTTCGAGCGGTTGGTGGCCCAGGGCCTGTTGGCTCCGAAGCACGGCTCGGGTTTTGTGGTGGCGCAACCCGCCACTGACCAGGAACGCCACTGGTACGAAGGCGCGGAGCAACTGTGGGGCGCTTTTACCGATAGCCCGCTGGGCGAGCTGAAGCTGGGATGCGGCTGGCTGCCGGACGCCTGGCGCGAAAGCGATGACATCAGCTATGCGATCCGCGAACTCAGTCGTACCGATACCGGGGCCTTGTTCAATTACAGTACGCCCTTGGGGCTGCCGGTGCTGCGCGAACAACTGCTCAAGCGTCTGACCCAGATTCACATAGCCACCCGCCTGGACTGTATTCTCACCACCCATGGCGTCAGCCATGCCCAGGACTTGCTGATACGTACCTTGCTCAAGGCTGGTGATGAGGTTGTGGTGGAAACACCCGGGTATGGCAACCTCTATCGCCAGTTGGCGTTGCAGGGTGTCACGCTGCTGGAGGTTCCGCGCGCCCGTGGCGGCCCGGATATCCCAGCCTTGGAGATATTGCTGCAAACCCATCGGCCCAAGTGCCTGTTCATCAATAGCCTTTATCACAATCCCACCGGCACCAGCCTGTGCCGTTCGGTGGCGCAGCGGTTGTTGGAACTGGCGCGAGAGCGGGATTTCCTGATCATCGAAGAGGATGTCTACGGCGACCTGCAACATGCCAGTTGCACGCGCTTGTCGGCGCTGGACCACAATGACCGGGTGATCTATGTGTCGAGTTTTTCCAAGACCCTGAGCAGCGCCCTGCGCGTGGGTTACCTCTGCGCCAGTGCCACGCTCATTGCGCAATTGGCTCACCTCAAGACCCTGACGGGGCTCGGCACCTCGCGCTTTGCCGAAGCCATGGTGGCAACCTTGTTGAGCAACGGCACTTACCGTAAGTGGGTGCAGCGCCTGCGCAAGCACCTGAATGCGCAGATGGCTGCGACTTTACAGGTGCTGGAGGATGAAGAGTGGCAGGTCTTTGCCGTTCCCGCAGGGGGCATGTTCCTGTGGGCGCGACCGGGCATCCCGGACCCATCGCGGCTGCAGGCCTGTGCACGGCGGCTCGGCGTGCTGCTGTCGCCCGGCGCGCTGTTCAGCCCCACCGGGGAGCGTAGCGACTGGCTACGCATCAATGTGGCCTATGCAGGGGATCAGCGCGCACTGGCGTTGTTCCGTGCCATGGGGCCGACCAGATCGACCTCGACCATTCTGAAAACGACGGGCGTGTAGCTTTTTGCCATTATTGCGGCGCCAGCGGCTTGTGCTCAGTGCCCTGGGGTTGCCACTCTCACTGCTTGTAAACCTGGCTTATGGCATCTGCCATTGCAAGAGGATCAAGTGCAATGATTTGGGGCGTGCAACGACGATTCGCCAACCTTGGCATGGCAAAAAAACTGGGCTTGGGTTTTACCTTGGTACTCCTTCTGACGGCCCTGGTAGCGGCGATCGGTGTAGGGGCCCTGCACACCGTCGGTCAGCGCTTTGATGGCCTCAAACAGATGTCTTCGCTCAATAGCGAGCTGCTCAAGGTGCGCGTGATCGAGCAGAACTACGCGCTGCACGCCGACCCCAAGGCTGTTGACGCCCTGCATGGCAGTGTTGACGCATTGCTGGCCCAGGCCATCAGCCTCAAGGCCCGGTCCGCCGTCAACGAGCGAGTGATGAGTGATGTCGAGCAAGCTTTGATTGCCTATCGCAAGGCGTTTGACGAGTTCGTCGACTTGACCCAGGCCAAGGATCTGGCGCTGGAAATGGCCAGTTGGTCGGTGTCCAGCGTGGCCAATAACCTGGACGTGTTGCAAGCCGGCCTCGCCGACGACGGCGCTTATGGCCTCAAGGAAAGCCAGGGCAAGGAGGGCGCCGAGTTTATCGAGCAGGCGGGGCAGGTCAGCCAGGTGTCGCGCCTGATGCTGCAAGCCATGAACGAAGCGCGAGTGCGCCTGGATCAGAGCCGCAAGGCTGAAACAGACGACGGCGCACAGGGCAAGATCGAGCAGGCCGACCAGGCCCTGGCCGAGGTCGAGAAGTTGAAAGCCAGCGTCAAGGACGCGGGCTACCAGACCGTACTCAACGAAGTCAGCGGGCATATCGCGTCATTCAGTGAAAAGCTCGGCGAGTACATCGGGCTGCTGGCCCAGGAAAAGCTGGTCTATACGCAACTGCATGATCGCGCCGAGCAAGTGGTCAGCCAGGTCAATCAGGCGTACGCCGCTGAAGATCAGTCCATGCAGGCGCAGTTGCAGCGCAGCACGCTGCTGATCATCGCTTCCTCGGCCTTGGCGTTGCTGGTGGGCTTGATTGCTGCTTGGCTGATTACCCGTTTGATCGTTGCGCCGTTGCGCAGCGTGATCGCCGTGGCCCAGCAGATTGCCTCGGGTGACCTGAGCGGGCGCATGGAGGTCAGCCGCCGCGATGAAATTGGCCAATTGATGCAAGCCATGCAGCAGATGAGCAGCGGTTTGAGCCAGATGGTCAGCGGGTTGCAGGCCGGCATTGAACAATTGGCCAGTTCCGCGCATTCGCTGTCCAGCGTTACCGAACAGACCAACCACGAGGTCAACAGTCAGAAGGAAGAAACCGAACAGGTTGCCACGGCGATGAACCAGATGACCGCCACGGTGCACGATGTGGCGCGCAATGCCGAGCAAGCGGCGCAAGCTGCACAGACGGCGGATGCCAAGGTCGACAGCGGCCAGCAGGTGGTGCGCATGAGCTTGCAGCGTATCGAATTGCTGGCCACGTCAAGCAACAGTGCCAGCGCGAGTATCGAAAGCCTCAGCGCAGAGATCCAGAACATTGGCGCCGTGCTGAGCGTGATCAATAGCGTGGCCGAGCAGACTAATCTGCTGGCCTTGAACGCCGCCATCGAAGCGGCGCGTGCCGGTGAGCAGGGGCGTGGCTTTGCCGTGGTGGCCGACGAGGTACGGGCCCTGGCCAAGCGCACCCAGCAATCGACCGAGGAGATCGAACGGCTGGTCAGCACCTTGCGCAGTGCGGCGCAGTCGTCGGTGCAGCAGATCCAGCAAAGTGGCGAACTGGTGAAACTGGCGGTCGGTGATGCCCTGCAAACCGAAAGTGCCTTGGGCAGCATTGCGGCCGCCGTGTCACTGATCCAGCAAATGAACCAACAGATCGCCGCCGCCGCCGAGGAGCAAAGCTCGGTGGCCGAAGAGATCAACCGCAGCGTCACCAGTATTCGGGCAAGTGCCGATCATTCGGCGCTGAGTATGCAAGGCAATGCAGCATCAAGCGTCCAGCTGGCGCAGTTGGGCGTGGAACTCCAGGGGATGGTGGGGCATTTCCGCCTGTGATCGCCGCTGGGGTGCGGCGAGCAAGGCGAAGGGGGTCAGGCGTTGTTGGCGAGGAAGGTCAGCAGTGCTTCGTTGACGAAGTCCGGGTTTTCGCGGCTTGAGATATGCCCGGCCTCGGGGATCAGGATCAGGTCGCAACCAATCAGTCCGGCCATTTCCTCGGATTCGGCAGGTGGGCGGGGGGTGTCTTGCTCGCCGCACAATATCAGGGTGGTGTCGGCGTCCAGACGCGGCAATTGCTCCAGGATATCTTCACGGCTGAAGATCAGGCGGCCCAGCGGTACGATGCTATCGAGCAGGCGTTCGCGGGGGAATCCCTGCAGGGATTTGCGAAAGTCCTGATACAGCGCCGATTCACGGTCGATGTTCGGGCGAAAGAAGATCGGTGCGATCACATCCAGTAGCGGCTCGGGGATGGCGCCGGCGTCTTCGATCATCTTGAACAGCGAGAAATAATACTGGCGAGTCGCTTCAGGTTCGGCGCCGAGGTAGGTGTCCATCAGCACCACGCTGTTGATGCGCTCGGGCGCCAGTAGTGCCAGGCGCGCGCCCCACATGCCACCGACCGACAGGCCCACCAGGTTGATCTGCTCGACGTCCAGGTGATCCAGCAGCGCCAGGGCCTGGCGAGCCAGATCATCCAGGGACCGGGTTTGCGTGGGCATCGGGCCCGACTCGCCATGGCCCCACAGCTCGGGGACTATTACACGGTATTGCTGGGACAGCGCTTCAATCTGCGGCGTCCACATGTCGCGAGCCCACAGGTAACTTGAACCAAGCAATACGACCGGGCCGCTGCCCTGGTCGAGGTAATGCAGCGGTTGTCCATCAATCACGGCAACAGGCATAGCAGGCCTCTAACTTCACGGAGTGAGGGGCACTTTTTTACGCTAGTCGGGGGCGGGGGGATAGATGCAAAGTGATGGCATATGGTGTGAGGGTGCCATCCAACTGACACCCCTCCCACGTTATTGACTGGGCTGTCAGTCGTAGATAGCTTTCTTTTTCCACTCGGCGTCGGCATCGACGACCTTCAAACCTTCGGTCAGCTCGTTGACTTCGTCTTCTGCCGGTTGGCTGTTGGTCAGCACCGTGGAGTTGGCGCGGGCCAGTTGTGACTCCAGCAGTTGCAACTGTGCGTTGTAGAGCACCGGTTCCGGTTGTTTGCGCAAGTACTGCACGCCGCGTTCGAACGCCAGGCGCGCCTGGCCGGGCTGGCCTTGCAGCAGGGCATGTTGGCCGAGGTTGTTGAAGAACTCGATATGCAGCAGTACCAGGATATGACGGATTTCCTTGATCCAGTGCTTGGCTTCATTGGTTGGCAGGAAACCGTCCTGGGCTGCGCGGGTGACTTGGCCGTGCAGGGCTTCGAGCAAAAAGCGCACGTCCTTGGCCTTGGCTTCGGTCTGGATCGGCGCAGGTGGGTTGGCCACCGGAATCGATTCGCCCTGGGCGATCAACGCATTCAGCTCGCTGATACGTGCCTTGATTGGCGCGCTGGACTTATTGAGGTTCAACAGGCGCTGGTTGACGTTCAGTTCCAGGCGAGCCAGCAACAGTTTGAGCGCCGGGGTCATCAGTTGGCCGGGGAAAGTCTCGGTGATTTCACCGCAGCGACGCAGCCGATCGTTAAGCTCGATCTCGGTACGCTTCTTTTCCAGCTTGTTGTTTTCCACCACGTGGTTCATGTAGCCAATGGCGATCAGTATTACGATCCCGGCTATTACCAGCAGGGTGATCATGAGTGGTGTCACCGGTGTGACCTCTTTATAGGGTTTGCTGTGGAGTGTAGTGACTGGGGCACCCGGCGGATAGGACCGATCGACCAGTTGCCCGGGTAGTTTCTTCTATATAGGTAAGCGCTTCCGAATGGGTGCACATTGCCATCATTTGCCCAGGCAGACTATAACGCCTTGTTGAACGCCAGAATATAGGCGCCAAGGCTCCAGCGGCGACAATGCCCGCACGGGCCGGCAAACCATGGCGAAGTCATTGATTTAAATAAATTTATCCTTGGGGGTTGACGACCTTTCAATCCATCCATAGAATGCGCGCCACTTACAGCGTAAAGCACACAGCGAAACGCGGTAGGGAGTGAATGTTGTACGTGTGTCCCCTTCGTCTAGTGGCCTAGGACACCGCCCTTTCACGGCGGTAACA
>NZ_SPKP01000038.1:0-8454 GCF_023127835.1 Pseudomonas sp. B329
TATAGCAGCCGTATTCGACTTAAGTCCGACAGCCTAATGATCAAAGGACAACCTGTTGCGCTGACGCCGGGGATGTCTGTCACGGCTGAGGTTAAAACAGATCAACGCCGAGTTATTGATTACTTTCTAAGCCCCCTACAGCAGCACTTGGGGGAGAGCTTAAGAGAACGTTGATAAGTAAATATGCCTTTCAATGTGTGAAGGTGGTGTGCGAGTTATTTGGTGAATGGTGGTGGGGTGGAGTTTGATGATGTTATTAAGAGGTAAGTGCTGGATAAATTATTTCACTGTTGTTCTTGGCTGTTTTTTCTTGTCGGCTTGCTCGGCTCCCATAGTGGTCGTTAAGCCATTTGATGTGTCTCAGGCAAATCAAGTGGCGAGTGCGAGCTTTGTCGTGAATGAAAGGGGAGACTATCGAGTTGCGTTCCTTTTTGTTCGTGTAGTGGACGGAGAGGAAAAAAGTCTTCAAAAAATGCTGGAGGAAGAGATTGTCTGGGGCGATCCAAATAATGATGGTGTGTCTATTAAGGTTCATTTAAAAGTTTTAAAAGATAACAAAATATTTTTTGATGACTACCTCGTCACGACTGGGCTGGAATGGGGGCAGCACTTTTATTATGAAGGTGTAGGTATGTTTGCAGCAGTTCGCCCTGTTGAGATATTTGATTTACTTCCAGGAAGTTATCAAATGGAAATAGAAACGATTGATGACTTGGACAGCTTTCAAGGTACAAAAAGCTTTGTTGAGTTTTCTTATTATAGTCCCAAGCGCTGATTTTTTTATCAGTGCGCCTGAAGTTTTGGGTGCGTGTGACGGATGAGCTGATTTGTCTGGCGCTTGTCAAAAAACGGTCGCCGTCAATTGTTGTGCGGATATTCTGTTGTGTCTAATGGTGCTGAGAAAATTAACGTGCGAGGTGTGCTATGGGAAGCAAATATTCTGTAACTTATAAGGTTTCTGAAGGGGGGGCTGAGTATGTATACCAAGAAGCCAAGGGCAAACATAATAAAGGAGATGTATCTGAGTCCCTCGCGGGGCATATGTGGTATGTTTTAAGTGATGGAGTTAAAGCAGAAAGCGTTGGGTTTGAATCTAGAGATGGTGTGTGGAAAGGAGAGGGGCGTTTATCCACATATGATGATGTTGGATACAAACAATCAATTTATGAAGTAACGCTTGAGTTAAGTAAGGAGCAGTACGATAACCTTTCCAGGTTTTCTCGAGCTCCAAGTGCTCAAGGTGGATTCGATACGACCAAATATAATGCATTTACCAATAGCTGTGTTGACTTTGCATATGCTTCATTGAAGGTGCTTGGATACAACCATAAGAGTACCGAAGGAAAGCTTTTGCCGAGTGATAATGTAAAAGTTGTAGGGGATCTTTTGTATGGCCAAGGTGCAAAAATTATTCGCGATGATTTAACTCGTCATAAAGACTACTACGACGCCAAAGAAGCTCGACAATGTATCTGGCTTGGAGGGGCATATCCGTTGCAATCCCCAGCCGGAGCTCCCTCGCCAGCCAACCAGATCAACATTGACATCATTCCCTCTCCCCAATCACAGAAAAGCGTCCAAGGCGAAAGCAAAGCTCAACAAGATGTCGCCAACGGATTCATTCATAACGCATCAACACACAAAATTTTTGCCTTGGGAGGCATCCTCAACAACACAGATTTCGCCTCCACGCAGATGGCTAGCATGGCCTCAGGCGGTATCCGCCCGGGGGAAGCGCAGCTCGACCCTAATGCCCGCCCTAATGCTTACCTTTCCCAGTTCTACCAGACACCAACCAGTACTAAGCCGGACTTCAGCCTGCGTAATGCAGTAACGATGAATGGTTTGGCCGCTATGACCACCTTTAACACGTATGTGGACCCGTTGCTGCTGGACTTGACCGGCAAAGGGGTGCACATGACAGATTTACAGGACGCGGTACTGTTTGATACTGATAACAGCGGCACGCTCAAGCGTACGGGATGGGCTGACCGTACAACTGGCATGCTGGTGTTCGATGATGGCAATGGCCAGATCAAGAACGTCAGCCAGATGTTCTCTGAGTATTATCGCGGTAAGGCAGGCGTTAATGGAGTTGCGGGTGAGGAGCGCTTTAAGGATGGCTTTGAGGCGTTAGCGAGCGAAGATGCCGACAAAAACGGAGTTGTCAACAAGAACGATCCCATTTGGAGCAAATTACGGGTTTGGGTTGATGCCAGCCATGATGGCAAGTCCGACGCTGGTGAGCTGAAGACACTCGCAAGTCTGGGTATTACCGAGATCAACGTGCGTACTGTGACAGCCAGCAGTGAGGTACGTGACGGCAACAGGGTACTAGCTAAAGGTTCATTCATCAGTAACGGTGTCACGCGAGAAGCGCTAGCGGTTGACTTCCTGGGTGACCCTGTCAGCAACACTGTAGCGGTTATCGGCGAAGGCACCAAAGTAACTTCACAGTTTGGCGAAATCAGCACTACCGCTTACATGAGTCACAGCCCTGTCGGGCAAGCACTGGACGCTGGGCAGTTGGGTGTAAGTAATCTTTACGGTGGCAGTGGCGACGATACTTTGACGGCGGCCCTTCAGGGGAGTTGGCTAGTGGGCGGCGGAGGTAGCAATACCTACAAGGGGTCGGCGGGTGATGATGTATTTGTCATCAGCGCTTCTGACGTTACAAAAAATATCTACGGTAATGGTGGTCGTGATACAGCTATTATTGTGGGTAGCGAAGGTATGACCCTGAACATGGCGCAAGCGGGTCTTACGATTGCCCAGGGCGGCAGTGGTCATGACGTCATTATCAGCGGTGGAGCTTCCAGCGCCTTTATCAAAGGGGGCAAGGGTGGTTCAACGATAATGGGTGGTGCCGGTAACGATGTTCTGGTGGGGGGCTTAGGCCATAACACCATTATCGGAGGCAGCGGCAAGGCGGTTATTTATGCCGGGCCAAAGGGAGATACCATTTACGCCTCCGAAGCCGGGAGCATCATTCATGCAGGTGGCGGTGCCGATAAAATCTACGGTGGGCTCGGCAACGATGTCATCGAAGTCGGTCATGGCAATGCGTCCATCGACGGTGATGGCGGAATCAACATCGTTACCCTGCATGGCAACCATGGCGATTATAAAATTACACGTACTGCCACTGGTTACGAAGTGGCCGATAAGATCGCTGGACGAGACGGTACTGTCACACTGAAAAATATCCAAAAGCTGAACTTTTCGGATATTTCAGCTGTAGATTTGGACTTGCCCAACGCGATGCCGGTGGGGGATGTTCTAACTGTCGATCAGGCTGGCAAGGCATTTGGTCGTACGCAAGCCCACTTGATTTCAGCAGCAAGTCTCCTCGCCAATGATCAGCATCTCAACAGTAAAGGTGCTCTACGTATTGCAAGTGTGGACGAGGCTATTGGTGGCACCGTCAGCCTTACCCAACAGGGCGATGTACTCTTTACTCCTGATCTACGCTTCACTGGATTGCTCAGCTTCAAATATGGCGTGATTAATGACGCGGGCAACCCCTCTGCCACGGTAGTCGACCTGGGTACAGGGCAAACGGCTCCCATGCGAGCCAAGGTTTCGTTGCTGACTCCAGAAGTACCGCTGGATCCGTTGGCGGCACAACAGTGGTATCTCAGTGATATCAATGTGTTGCCAGTCTGGAAGGATTACACGGGTAAAGGTGTACGAATAGGTCAGTTTGAGCCAGGCGGTGAGTTTGCTACCCAGCCTGAAATCTTCGATGTTAAGCACCCGGATCTTGCACCTAACGTAGATAAAGCTTGGTTGCAGACTCAGCAGACGAATGAAACCTTGCCAGGCGTGGTGTCCAATCACGCGACAATGGTTGCCGGCGTGATGGTCGGAGCCAAGAATGGTATCGGGGGGGTCGGAGTTGCACATGATGCAACGCTGGGCGGTTATTATCTGGCCAACGAAGGTGATGATCTGGCTGGGCTCGGCCACATGGTCAGTTACGACATTGCCAACAACAGCTGGGGGTTTCAGCGTGATTTCGCCATTAGTAACATGCAACAAGGCAAAATCAATACCGCCAGCTCACTAACTTCCAATGCCCAATATGCTGCAAATAATGGTCGAGGTGGGTTAGGGACCATTATTGTGACTGCCGGGGGCAACAGTCGCGCTACGGGTGGCAGTGCACAAGGATCACTGACCAACAACAACCGCCACTCGATTCAGGTCGGAGCCATCAATGCGCAAGCTGATTTGTCGACTTTACAAATAGGCTCTGCACCGTTCTCTAATCCAGGTGCAAGTCTATTAGTCTCGGCGCCAGGCAGTAATGTCGTGTCCACCAGCCATATGCTGGAAACTGATCGTGGCTCAACATTCGGCAATAGCTACAGTGCTATGCAAGGCACCAGTTTCGCTGCGCCGATCGTTTCAGGCGTCATTGCGCTGATGCTTCAAGCCAACCCTAATTTGGGTTACCGAGATGTCCAGCAAATCCTGGCGCTATCGGCGCGCAAGGTTAACGATCCGTCTACAGTCTGGAGCGATAACGGCGCCCGCAACTGGAACGGAGCCGGTATGCATACCAGTAATGACTACGGTTTCGGTGAAGTCGATGCCCGTGCTGCTGTGCGGCTGTCTGAAGCCTGGATGACTCAGAGCACTGGCGCCAACGAGTCAGTGTTCAGTGCTTCCAGTGGTGTTGTTGGTAAAACGTTGGCGGCGGGTGAAACCTTCTCATCAAGTTTGGCAATGAATGCTGTCTCGTACGTTGAGCATGCCGAAATCGACTTTGATGCTCAGGTCGGCCGTTTGGGAGATGTGACCCTTAAGCTAATTTCTCCAGATGGAACACAAAGCGTATTGCTTAACCGACAGGGGAAGGTGCCGGTTGGTACGGCAGGAGCGAGCGATGCTGACGTGGGCAGCGCACAGTCAGGTGCTTTCAAGTATACCTTCATGAGTACTCATCACTGGGGCGAGCTCACGGCAGGTGAATGGAAGCTTGAGGTGACCGACTCCGCCAATGGGCTTCCTGTCACGCTGAACAGTTGGTCGTTGCGCCTGTACGGTAGCAAGATGAGTGCTGACGACACGTTCTTTTATACAGACGAGTACATCAAAGCGGTAGCTGCGCAGGCTAAACGTGGTGTATTGGACGATGCCGCAGATGCAACTGCTGGTGGGCGTAATACGCTCAATGCCGCGGCGGTCTCTGGTGATACTTCTGTCAATTTGGTAACAGGCGTTGCAAACATTGGAGGAGCGGCCCTCACGATCAAGAGTCGCTCACCTATCCAAAACATTGTGACTGGCGATGGTAATGACACGCTGGTCGCAGGTCCGGCAGATGCATTGCTTGATGGCGGCCGAGGTAACAACGTTCTCCAGGGTGGCACGGGTAAGGACTTTTTTGTGGTCCATCGCCGCAGTGGCGGTAACGATACCGTGGTGAATTACGACGCTGCCCGGGGGGAAATAATCAATCTGGTTGGCTTCGCAGGCAAGTCTTTTGCAAACCTGCTTATTACACAACGCGGTGCTGATGTGAGGGTGGATCTCGGCGGTGCTCAGTCTATCTTGTTGAAGAATCAGTCTGCATCCGCTTTTACCTCTGCTCTGTTCAAGTTCCAAGATACGTTCGTTGCACCAGCGGCATACGTTAACAGCAATGCTTCTTCTGTCACTTCCCAGGAGGGCTTGGGTACTGTCGTGTTGAAGGGGGGGGCCAAGGGCGTGAGTATCACGACAGGAGCCGACGGTCAGTTTGTAGCGTCTCTGGCCGGTACCGTGTACAGCCATGACAGTGCTACTTCAGATACTTTTGTTGTCGCTAGACAGCCAGGAGTTGAGAATTATCAAAACGCGTTAAGGGGATTCAGGCAGGGCACTGATAAAATAGATTTAAGTCAGACGGGCATCACCAGTTTTGAACAACTCTCAATTACTAAAAGCAATCGAGGTACGATAAACGGGCTGTCGCAAATTCACGGCGTAGAGATCGCGACCACCGCACTTGACCCAACTGGTGCGAAGGTAAAATTGGTTTATCTGGACGCGCTTGATGTGTCTCAGTTGAATCGGGCCGATTTCATATTCGCTTCCCATGCGCTGGATCTGGTCCCTATTGCTCCCCCAAAAGTATCACCTGTTGTGACTACTCCTGATCCATTACAGCCGACGATTACGGTTCCGGGTCCAGTGGGTCCTTCTGTTTCTCGTCCGATGATCACACCTGTTGTGACGGCCCCTGATCGATTGCATCCGACGATTACTGTCCCGGGCACATTGGAGCCCTCTATCAAGCGGCCGAATATTGATATATTGCCCATCGTTTTGCCGCCTATTCTTCCAATCAACGTTCCTACTGGCCCGACAGTCAAAGAACTTTTGGCAGAGCGAGATCGTTTTCCAACGGATACAAAGGTAAGAAGTATTGAAGAGATTTTAGCTGAACGAGGTGTTGACCCAACCAAGCCGATTGTCATGACTACACCCACGCCTATAGTTGCTGGTAGAGAGGCTGGTAGGGGCGGCTATACTGGTCCGACAGAAATCAGAAGCAGTAGGTTTGACGAAATTTTTGCGGCGCATAATAGCGATCGGACCAAGATAGTTGAAATGGCTGTACATACACCAATAGTTGTCGAAAGTTATGTCAATAAAAGTTGGTATCAGCACGAGCCACTAGTCATAAATATTCCTGATGTGATTTCAGAGGTGTCTCCATCATATGAAGAAGGCAATTCGGTTTGGCGCCGACAAGAACCGACCGTTATTGCTCCGATAGAATCGCTTGTAAGTAAAATTGTTCACCCCTCTAGTGTCTATGGAAATGCCGCCCGTGCTCCTATTGTCATTGATCCCCCCAAACCAGTGACGCCAATCGGAGCTAATACCGTACTTGTTAATACTCCGTTTGCGATAATAAATTCTCCCGGTCTTGCTGAAAATGATTTTGCCGTCAGTGGATTCGGTGCGAAACTGGCATTAGGTGATGGTAATAATAAAGTCAGACTTAACGGGATTCGGGGGTCGTTGGTTGTTGGTGATGGTCGTAATGAAATAGACTCCACTGAAATTACCACTGTAGCTACTGTTGGTGATGGGAATAATCTTGTTACAGGTATCTATCGAACACTTCTGGTTGGTGATGGTGATAATGTTATAACTGCCTCGCCTCAGACTAGCGAGGTGTCTGTTGGTAATGGTCAAAACATAATAAAGGGGTATATACGAAATCTGAATGTCGGTGACGGCAATAATCATATTGTTAATGCGGAGTCGATGGCGAAACTAAAGCTGGGGGACGGTACAAATACGGTGACTGTAAGTGATATGACAACTGTAGAAGTTGGAAGGGGTAGTTATGACGTCGCCTTCCGTGGCAGTATGAGTACGCTGGCATTTGGCAAAGGAATTACTCCTGATAAATTGTGGTTTGAACATGCTGGACAAGATTTGCAAATTTCTGTGTTAGGCTCGAAGGAGGAGGTGACGGTACTTAACTGGTACGCGAGTAATCCAGAACGCCCCCGTACTATCGCGACTGGGGACGGTAAAAAATTATCAGATGGGAATGTTGAACTTCTGGTTCAGGCTATGGCTGGCTTTTCACCTCCCGCAGCAGGTCTAACGAGTCTGGCTGCGTCAGCGCAGCAAGCTCTTCAACCAGTCATAGCAGTCAATTGGCGGTGAAATAGTATTTCGTTAGAGTCTTTTAGGCCGTAATTTTTGGCCAAAATCTAGCTCCCTAAAGCAATTAGCTTTTAGGGAGCTATTGTTTAATATGAATGGCGAGTCTGGCCTGTAAATAAGGAAACTATAATGTTCGCGCAAGTACAATAATGGTGTGAGTTTTAGTCAGGTTTGAAAAGAGTAAGTCTGCGATTTTTATCAATCGCCTCTGCTATAGCCATCGCAGCATCCAGTTCGTTCCATCCATGCTCCATCATCAGCCTAAATCGCTCGGCTTTCTCCTCCGGCTCCGTCATGGCCATCGCCAAGTACAAACTGGGCGGCACGGTCCTGAAGAGGACTTCAGTGGATTTGGACAGGATAACCCCCTCCGTAAATTTCCCTGACTCCTTACGCGCAGACAGCATCAGTTTTTTCTGAGCGTCATTCAACTCGCGAAACCGGGCAATTTTGTTGACCTCGTCTGGCGGCATATTCAAGCAAACCCACCATTCGATCATGTTCAGCATTGGCTCCGCGGCCTTAGGCAGGTCCTCAATGTTCTGAGTAGCGAACCAGAACCAGGCACCTAGCTTTCGCCACATTTTGATGATCTTCAGCGCGTAGGAGCAGAGCAATGGGTTCTTGGCGATGATGTGCCCCTCATCGGTCACGTTGATGATCGGCCTGCCAAGCATCTGGTCACGTTCAGCGATGTTGTTTACGGTATTGATCAGCGAGATATATGAATCGCCCCGGGTTTCGTAGACACCTCTTTGCCTTAAACTGAGGCCAATC
>NZ_SPKP01000039.1:0-19935 GCF_023127835.1 Pseudomonas sp. B329
CCGCTTTAAGGCGACAACGCGGCGGGGAAACTAATTGAGAACGCCCCCTAGGGGCCAGTTATTATTGGTGACGCCGATACTCCGTGGCTGGCGCTACTCTACCTCGCTGCTTGCACGGTTTGAATAGGGCGGATGTGCTGCTTTCGGATAGTGGCGTTTGGCTATGGTTCGGGCGCCAGCATCTTTGTTCGAGGCTTTCCATCCGCGTTGTGTTGGTAAATCTCATCCGGCTGGCCCTGTTCATTGAAAAACACCTGGCCAATTCCCGCGCTATTCCACAGCCGCTCACCCGCCTCGGCATGGTCCGGAATATACGGGACTACCTGCATGGTACGGCGGCGGGTAAACCAGTTAAGCGGCGAGCGTGGGGAATACAGCCAGCGGTTGAGACGGTCGAACCATTCCAGCAGGCGCGGCGGGAACTCATTCTTGATGCCGCTGCTGGTGATTTGCCAGATCCTCGGGCCGCCGTTGCGGTGACGGATCAGCACCTGGTAGACGAACGAGTAATGCACATCGCCGGAGAGGATCACGTAGTTACCGGGCGTGCGCGAGTGGCGGAAGATGTTCAGGATCACTTGGGCGGCGCCGCGATGAGCCATCCAGTTTTCGGCGTCCACCAGCAGTGGGAAGCCGCACCAACTGAAGACCTTTTGCACCGTTTCGATCAGCTTGACGCCAAAGATCGGCGCAGGCGAGACGATAATGGCCGACGGATGGTCGAGCAGCTCCTGTTGCAGTTCGCTCAAGGCTTCCCAGTCCAGCAGGCCGGAAGGTTGCTTGAGGGTAAATTCGCTGCGCCAGCGCCGAGTACGGGTATCGAGTACCACCAGGGCAGGGGTGGTGGGCAAAACGTAATGCCATTGCTGGAATTTCAGCAGCGCCTCCAGCAGATCATCCTGGGCAGCAGCGTCCAGATGATTGCCCTGCGCCTGGCCAGTCAGTGCCTGGGTCTGGGTCAGCAGTTCGCCGAACACCTGGGGTTGGTTGCCCCAGCCCTGGCATAACAGGTACGCCAGCAAGGCATTGCCGATGATGCGTTTGGAGAAGGGATGGCCGTAGGCGGTTTGCTCCCACTGAGCGCTGAGGTTCCAATCGTCGGTGATGTCGTGATCATCGAAGATCATCAGCGTCGACAAGTGGGCGAACACCCGGGCTACCCCCGGCAAGCCGGTGCGCAATTGATCGATCTGCACTTGTTCGCGGGCATAACGCAGTTGTTCTTGCGCGCTCAGTTGCGGCGGTCGTGGTGTGATCAGCGTCCACGGGGTGGGCGACCAGACCAGCAGGTACATCGCGATGACTTCGGCGAAGGTCACCAGGTGATTGTCAGCGGTGCTGCTGGTGAAGATCGGCTTCTTCACGCCGCCGAAAAAGCGTTCGCGCAGGGTCTCGTTACTGTCCAGCGCCGGAAGCAGGTCGGCGCGGTGGTAATAGCTGGCGCGATGCCCATAGAGGCTGACGCTGTCGTCTACCACGGCGCCCTCCAGGAACTCGTCGAACAGGCCCAGGTGCGCGATCAGCGCATGGATGGCCCGCAGCATGGGCCCGGCGACATCGTCGGCGTAGACCTGGTCGCCGCTCATCATCAGCAAGGCGGGGCGTTCGAGCGGGGTGCGGGCCTGCGCCAACAGGCGGTCGACGCACAACAAACCTTCATCTGCACGGTGATGGGGTTTACGGCAGGAGCCATGTACCAAGTGGTTGATGCGGCTATGCAGCACGAAGCTCGGCGTTGTGGCGTCGGCATACAGCAAGTGCGGCGCCCATTGTGCGATGCCGATGCCGTCGACGATCAGGTCGTAACCGATGACCTCGTCCTGGGGCAGAGCGTCGCTCAGCGCTACATCGATCAAGTGGATAACGGCATGGCGCCCGACGGGCACGACTTGGCAGTGCGTTGCATCGAGCGGGATATTCAGCGTCTCGCCCTGGGGTAATTGCAGCCTCAAGCACAGTGGCAGGGCACGACTGCCCACCAACCAGATAACCAGGCGTTGCGGCTCCAGGCGCCGTAGCAGGGGGCCGGCGATGACGGCGGGCAGGGTGTCGGGTTGATGCATGAATAATGCAGCTCATACCAAGTTGAACTGGAGAGGGTAACGCAGAGGATGTCAGTGTTTCGTCAACAGAGTGCAACGCAGGGCGCTGCACTTATCGCTGGTGACTCGTAACGCTTTAAAGTTAAAGCACTTGGCCCTTTCCAAGGGAATCCAGGTTTGAATCTTTACGTTTTGTTGGTTGCGTATTTTGTTCCTGTTGGTTGCTGGCAACCGGCGAAGATGTTTGCGTAGGATTGACTGGGGACTGAGTGTTCTGTGTAGCACGCTCGATGTTGTAGCTGTGGAATGAACTACCGATGATCATGGTAAAACCCCTTACTCAATTGGAGGACTGTTGTCGCATCAATACTCCCTTTGAGTGCGCACTGATTGAGTGGAGTTGGCCGGGTTTTTCGTTCCCGGCCATAGGTAACCATATGTTTGGCTAGCAGGAATTTGGTGTGTCTCAAGCAGGCTTAGGCACCGTAAACCTGAATTCACTGCCGCGCCCCAATTCACTGTCGGCTTCGATCCGACCACCATGGGCCTGGACAATCCCCTGGGTGATATACAGCCCCAGCCCGCTGCCGGTGGGATTGTTCTCGGACTGGGTCCAATAGCGGTCGAACACATGGGGCAAATGATCCGGCGCAATGCCTTCACCGGAATCGCGTACCGAAAACACGATCTCTTCGCCGTTGCTCATGGCGCTGATACCGATGTTGCCCTGGCGGGGGGTGAATTTAATGGCGTTGCCGATCAGGTTCGACAGCACTTGGAACAAGCGCTCCGGGTCGGCGCTGATCTGCAGGCCAGGCTCGGCGTTGAACGACAGGTCGATACCTTTTTCCGAGGCCAGTGGCGACAGCAGCGAGTATGCCTCTTCAAATATCTGGCTGACGTCCAGCGCAACCGGCTTGACCACATAGCGTCCGGCTTCGATTTTCGAGGTGTCGAGCAAGTCCTCCAGCAGCACATTCATGCGCCCGGCGGCCTGTTGCATGGTGTCGATGGCCGAGGAAATCCGCCGTGAGGTGTGTGGGCCGTCGGAGCTGAAGGCTTTCTGCATCATGCCGCAGAGCATGGAAATGACTGTCATCGGGTTGCGCAGGTCGTGGGAAACCACTGCGACCAACTCGTCTCGGGCACGCACCGCTTGTTGTTCGCGCAGCACCTGGCGGGCCAAGTCATTCTCCAGGGCCGAGCGGCGCAGGTCATTGGCGGCAAACAGGTCGCCGTGGCTCCACTTGGTGGAAATGCCGGCCATTTCCACTTTCCAGATTTCAAACGACGTGCGTGGGCGAAGGCGTAGGCCAGTGTCAGAGGTTTCCAGATTTAGCGGCTTGCTCGGGTCACCGCTCCAATTGATGTTCTCTTTGACTTCCGGGCGAAACCACAACACACCGTTATCCACAGGCTTGGGCAGGCTCATGGCGAGCACACCACTGGCCACCGCCTGATACTCGGCGGCCGGTGGGTACACCGAAGCCAGGTTGTGGTTGGAAAATACCGGCTGGCCCAGCGTTTGCAGCCACTTGTGCAGCGCCCGGATTTGCGCTGGTTCCGGGCAGTTGCCGTAACGGTGCAACTGCTTGTCTTCGATGATCGCCACACCGCCCGACAAGGTCAGGTCCATCAGTTTTTTACCGTAGTGGGCCAGGCTGTCGAACACATTGTCGTCGCTGGCTTTCATCGCCCGATCAAGCAACGCCAGGGTTTCGACTTTCTCCTCTCGCTGGCGGCTTAACTCCAAGGCTTCCATGGCACTGATCTGCAACGACAGCACCTGACCGATGGTCTGGCAGGTCATACGCAGATCGTTCGGCACCAGCAGCGGCTCGCGGTTGCCGCAGCTGATCAGGCCCCAGAGTTTGTCGCCCTTCATCAGCGAAATACTCATGGACGACAACACGCCCATGTTCTGCATGTATTGGCAGTGAATCGGCGACACGCTGCGCAGGGTAGCGAAGCTCAGGTCCAGCGGTTGGCCGGTGTCCGGGCGCAATTTTGGCAATAGCGGTACGGGTTCGTAGGACGCATTCGGGATGATCCGAAGCCAGTTGGTGCGATACAGCTCACGGGCTTGTTCGGGGATGTCGGACGCGGGGAAGAACAGGCCGTTGAATAATTCCATGGCCGGCGCCGAGGCTTCAGCGATTACCTGACCATGGCCTTCGTCTTCGAAGCGATAGATCAGCACTCGGTCATAACCGGTCATGGCCTGGATTTCATCCACGCTGATGGCGTACAGCGCTTGCAGTGTCTTGGCCGATTGCAGGCGTTGCAGCATTTTGCTCAGGTTGCTGGTGAGACCATTGCGTACCTGGGGTTTGAAATCCGCGAGCAAGGGTTCGAATTCCAACACCAGCACGTTCTGATGACGATGCAGCAAACCTTCGAACTGAGCACCGTTGAGCGTGACATGCAGGGGTGGGGCGTCGATAAAGGTATTGTGCTCGGCCATCGACTGCACCACCTGAGCGTGTTCACTGCCAATCAACGTGTGCAACGGTTGATTCAACAAGGCCTCGGGCGTGTGGCCGAACAAGGTGCCGACGTTGGCACTGACCTGAATGATGTTCAGCTCAGGCTCCGACAGCGTCAGCAACACGCCATGAGGCTGGATTGCCCCGGGGAAGCGGATGGGCTCGTCGGCACAGTTGGCAAGCAGCTCTTCAAAATCTTCGGGTTTCATAGCAGTACCTCCTGGCGTTCGAGCCATTGCTCAAAGCCGCTGAAAGTGGACCGGGCAGCCATCACTGCGCGCGCTCGAGCGCTCGCATCCAGTGGCTGATGAGCCAGGTAGTCGAGAAAGTCTTTCCAGCGCCGGCCGGTCTCGGCACCGTAGACATCGAGAAACGCACCGCCGTTGTCGGCTTCGATCGCCAGGCGTGACGCCATCTCCCGGCGTAATACCTGGCCGCCGAGCGTTGCACCTTCCAGTACATACAGGGCGCCGAGGCAAGCGGCAGGAGTGTCCAGCGCGGGGAGTTGGGTGCAGCGGGGAAGGGCATCGAGGGTGGGACTATCCAGGCCCAGGGCGCGCAGATCGTTGACCAGCGTCTGCGTTTTCACACGTGATGCAATGTCAATTCCATCTGGAATCAGGCCACCGTCGTACAGCGCCGCCTCCATGGGTTGATAAAAACCGTAGTACGCCTGCAGCAATCGCCGATACCACTGGGCATCCAGGCGTTCGGAAAAAAACGGCAAACGCTTTTCCAACGCGACATGCAACAGGCCGGTACCCGTGCGCAACGTTTCCAGCAAGGATGGCGCACCAACGTCATGGGCCTGTGAGTGCATTCAATGAGCTCGAACTGTGGGCCTCTCGGCCAGGAATGACGCATGAAAATGGGCGACAATTCTACACAACTCGTTGTCGTCAGCTGAGCGCAAGAAGCGAAAAGGCTGACCAGTGGATCAGAAAAGTCGCTCCCTGTATTCCAAATGACCCCACGGCACGCCACGAGTTCGGTCCGGATGATATCGCGACGCTATCAATGCATGGGCGGTCCCTGCTGGGTCAACGCCGTTTGCACGCACTCAAGCAAGTGATCGGTGCTCCATGGTTTAGGCAGAAACCGCACCGAGCTGCCCAATTGAGTGGCGATCTTCGTATTGCCGGAAGTCAGCACCACCTGCACCTCAGGCCAGCGATGAGCCACTACGCGGCTCAAGTCGTAGCCATTGAGCAGGCCGGGCATTTGAATATCACTGACAATCAAGTCCACAGGGTCGTCGCCCCGCTCCAGATAAATCATCCCTTCATCCGCCGAAGGGAATGAAGTCACCACCGCACCGAAATCCTCCAGCACATCCACCATTAACGCCCGAATGATCTCGTCGTCTTCCAATACTAAAATCGATGGCTGAGCCATGATCCTTACTCCACCATCAGGGGTTCAGTAAGGTGGAGTGGGGGTTGGGTATATAGGTTCGATTGGATGTTTTTTAAACGATGGGTGGTCATTCGGCTGGTTCCAGCATGTGGTCTTGCCCCACGCCGTCAGCACGATAATCCGTTAAGGTAAGCGCCACTGCGACGTCCAAGGAATGCCATGTTTAAGCGTAATCCCCTCGTGCCAGAACTCATCGTTACCCACCTCGGTGCCAGCCTGGCATTCTGGGTTGACCAGTTGGGTTTCGGCATCGCCTATCAGCGCGCTGAAGAAGGCTTTGCCTACCTCGACCTGCACGGTGCGCAAATCATGCTGGAACAATACGAGCCGCACGCCGGGCAGTGGTTGACCGCGCCCTTGCAGCAGCCTTTCGGGCGTGGCATCAACTTGCAAATCGACGTGCCTGCCGTAGCGCCTATCTTGCGGCGCCTGTCGGAGATCGGCCGCCCGTTGTTCCGTAACGTCGAGGATGCCTGGTACCGCGCGGGCGACGTAGAGGCCGGGCAGCGCCAGTTCATCGTGCAAGACCCGGACGGTTATCTGGTGCGCCTGGTGGAACGGCTGGGGGAGCGGCCGTTCAAGCAGGCATAATTGACGGCAATAACCCATAGGGAGACCCTGATGAAGTACGTGTTATTGACTCTCGCCCTCACCGTTGTCGCTGCACCCGCGTTTGCAGCTGGCGACGCCGAAGCGGGCGGCAAACTCTTCACCAAGACCTGCGGCGGCTGCCACAGCATCGGTGAAGGTGCGCGCGGCGGTTTTGGGCCGCAACTGAACGGCATTATTGGCCGGCCTGCCGGTACGACCCCGGACTATCAGTATTCGGATGCGATGAAGAATTCGGGAGTGGTTTGGACGCGGGACAAACTGACGGCCTACATCGAAGACCCGAAATCGGTGGTAAGTGGGACGCGGATGATTTTCTGGGGGATCAGTGATCCGCAGAAGATTGAAAATATCCTGGCGTACTTAGATACATTCCAGCTCAAGTGAGCTGCCCAGGCTGACGGCTACCACCGGGCACAACGCGATCAGAAGGTGGCGGGGCTTGCCGTCATGCCAGTCAGTTAAGCGCAGGCTCCCACATTGAACTGGGTTCGGCTTAAGGTATCGCCGTCGGTTGTCATTAGGCTCAAGCATCAATAGCGAACCCGCGACGCAAGCTCCGGGTAATGGGTCGCAAGCTCAGCCAAGCACTGCCGCAGCATCTTGGCATCGTGGGGTAGGTGCTCTGAAAAAATATCCCAGCCAGAAAACTCAAGCGTCTCCGGCATTTCTACCAAGCCGCTGATGGCGTCCCAAAAGGCATCCCAGTTTCGGCCATACCAGTTGGGGAAGTTGAGTGAAGTGCACAGTGTGGCGTGAAGTTCTTTGGGGTTTTGGATGCGGCTCAGGTCTATTTTGATGATGGATGATCGGGTCACTTGTGCACCATTTGCTGATTTACAGGCGCCTTGAATATAACCAGGACAAATGCACCCGTCCTCATGTTTCACAGCACGTGATTTTAGGCCTTTCATTAACATTATGAGCCTTGGCCTGCATCCAAAGCCTACACGCAAGTAGGACCGTTCTGATTTGCGCCTGACCTCAGTATTAGCGGCAAAGCGTTTGCTACGTTCGTGTGAAAAATACGCGATGGAAGCGCTTAATGCTGACGTTCAACTCCCTATGGAAAAACCATCCGGAAATCTTCGGAGACGCCGCCCCTTGTAGAACCAACGGCGCCAAAAATTTCAGTGACCAATGCGCCATTAACCTGGGCGTAGCACTGCGCAGGTCAGGCGCCGACCTGAGCAGGTTGAGAGGTGTGCGCTATTGTTGGCAGCATGCCAAGAGTGAGGGCCATGTGTTGGCAGCTGAGGAGATGGCCAAAGCTCTAAGTGACGCGAATATCCCCGGTTTGCAGCGCCCGAAGAAGATAAAGCCTGAGGATTTCGAAGAGGTGTTGGCGGGGCAGCAAGGCATTATCTTTTTCAAAGACTTTTGGCGCCGAGGGAATGAGACGTCTGGCAATCGCAGTGGTGACCACATTGACCTTTGGAATGGGCGGCGGTTGACGAATTGGCTGAGTTATCCGCGTATTCAGTTGGGGTTTTCGATTGAGGGGACGTTCTCGGACTATCACGAGTCCAGGGAGATATGGTTTTGGAAAGTCATATGAAGGTGGTTAAGGGCGTGCTCTTTGTGATCGGGATGGTTGTGGTGGCGCTGACGGTGTTTAACGGATTGGTTGTGGCAGTGTCGGCTTATTTCGGGCCGTTTTATGAGGGGGATGCGCAACAGAATCGAAATTTTGGATTTTGGTTGGTGGGTAATGGGGTTGTGATGCTGGCTACGGTGTTGCTGGGAGTGGGTTGGTATCGCAGATATTTGCGCAGGCGTGGGGTGTGAGTTTTCAAGTGTTCGGCGGATCATGTATTCATGGGAGGGCGCAATCGGGAGCAAGCCCCCTCCCACATTATGATCTGGTACATCTGTTGAATCGTGTAGGCAAAAAAAGGCCTTGGTGCGCCAAGGTCTTTTTTTTGCCCAAGGTTCAGGTCAGCAGATGCTTTGAAATCAGCCGCGAGATCTCCACAATCGAGGTTTTCCCAGTGAACTCGAACTTCACCTTCCCCAGCGACGAAAAGTAAATCTCCAGCTCCGAATCCAGATCAAACGTCCCTGACGTTTCCACCGAATACGCCACGATGTTTTTGTAAGGCAGCGAAGTGAAGTCCTTCTTGCTGCCGGTAATCCCCTGCACGTTCACTGCGATGATGCGCTTGGTGGTGAAGACCACTCCGTCGCGCATGGCCTTGTACGCGTCGACCACTTCTTCGCCGTCCATCAGCAGGGCCGAAACGCGTTCGGCGTATTCGTTGTTTTGTTTGAGCTTGAAGAAGCCTTTGTTGTTGAAGTCGATCATGTGCCTGTCCTGGTTGAAGGGTGCCGCTGGTGTATGGCGTTTTGCTCGCGGATCTGTATCTAACGGCTGAGCCTGCAAGGCTCTAGCATGGCGCGTAACACTACAGTGCTGGCGAAGGATTTTACGCCGGCAGCATAGAAATCCAGGAGCTAAACAATGCCCGATATATCCAGCTTGCTTGCCTACGGCCTGATTTCACTCGGCATGGTGCTCACGCCCGGGCCGAATATGATTTACCTGATTTCCCGCTCGATCTGCCAGGGGCGCACCGCAGGGCTGATCTCACTTGGCGGGGTGGCGCTGGGCTTTTTGATCTATATGGTGTGCGCGGCGCTGGGTATCACCGCGCTGGTGATGGCGGTGCCGCTTGCCTACGACGTGCTGCGGTTCGGCGGTGCGCTGTATCTGGTGTACCTGGCGTGGCAGGCGGTCAAGCCGGGCGGGCGTTCACCGTTTCAGGTGCGGGACTTGCCCAAGGACAGCCCGCGCAAGTTGTTCACCATGGGCGTGGTGACCAACCTGCTCAATCCCAAGGTGGCGGTGATGTATCTGTCGCTGCTGCCCCAGTTCATTGAACCGAACGGCCATGGCAGCGTGCTGTTGCAATCGTTGGTGTTGGGCTCTCTGCAGATTTTCATCAGCGTCAGCGTCAATGCGGTGATTGCTTGTATGGCCGGCTCCATCGCGGTGTTCTTCGTGACTCGGCCGGGGTGGCAGGTGGTGCAGCGCTGGGTGATGGGGTCAGTGTTGATGGGGTTGGCAGTACGGATGGCGGTGGAAGGGCGCAAATAAGGCTGCTTTCAGCGAGCCATGACGTTGACAATCACATGCAGGATGAATGCAGGTCCATAGCAGGGGCGCCCGTGTTCATCTTCGATACGCCATATCGAAGTGACCGTGCAGGTCTCTTTCGGCGCTCCAAACTCTACGGTGATATGCACCGGTTGGCCGGGCAGGGTTTCGGCAATCGGTACCTCGTTGTTAAGGCTGCGCAGGTGGCTGTCCATCACCACTTCCAGGGGCTCGCCTGTAGCCGTGCGACGGGCGATGACGTATTCACCGTCCACTCGAACCAATCGTCGACCGCGCCAGGGGCGGGTACCGACGTTCTGGATCTCCCAGGTTTTCTGAAACGTTTCGCCAGGCAGCACGACGGTTTGGTCGGGCGTGGTGACGTCGGCGTTAAACACCACAATGTCGCCAAGATCATGCAGGCCGATGGCTCGGTTGGTGGTTGCCATTGAATGGGTATCGACCGGTGCGCCTGCCAAATCGGCGAAGTAGCGGAACAGCAATAGCGGGGACACCTGCAGCGCCTTGGCCAGTTTGATCAGGGTGCGTACCGAGGGATCCTGTGAAATGCCACCCGCTAATCCGTAAAGATAGGTACGCGAAATACCGGCTTCCTTGGCCAGGGTTGTCATGGATTTGCCCAGTTCCCGGCTGCGTCGTACGACCAGTGCTCGGAGTGTGTCGCGGGTTTTGATGCTCATATCCGTACGTTGATCCCCGTCCTTGAAAAATCATCATCTTGTTCGCCAAAAAGGACAACTTGCTCGCCGTTACGTGTAGTGAGTCCTGCACACTCGCAACCTGCTAGCGCCGTTGTGAAGGACATGGATCGGTCCCTTTCTGTTTGGCTATATCCAGTGTCGCGGTTTCTCGCATGCTTGCGAACCTAGTGTGTGTTGCATTCCTTTACAACTATCTTTGGGTATAGCTATGTCTCAATTTAAAGCATGCTGCGAATCCATAGCCCGATCAGGCTTTGGCATCCTGCAAATTCCTGATGCGATGTTGCAGGACTACAAAAAGATCATCGATGGGTATTCGGCCATTCCCCAGGCCATCAAGGATGAATTTTCCTTTGCCCAGGACACGGATGGGTTTTTCCCTTTTGGCGCCGAGTACTCCCTTGCCGAGGATCACCCTGACCTGTGCGAGCGGTTTTGTTACTGGCCCGCGCACGCTTCAAAAAGAACCGCTTTCGAATTCACCCGAAGTACTTTCGTTGCCGCAGTCGGCAGTTTTGAACGACAGATGAGCGAGTTGGCCCAAGGGGTGATGGATGGCATTTGCGAGGAATTTGGCGTGGCACCCTTGGCCCCCTTTCGCGCGGCATCGTATATCCAGTTGTGTGTCTACGGTCCACAGGCCAAAGACCATTCTCGTAAATTTGCTCAAGACCCTCATGAAGACGGGCATATGCTTTCGTTTATCAAGCCTACCCGCGAAGGGCTGGTCTTGATGAAGGGACGATCGTTGGAACCTGTACGCCTTCTGGAGAACGAGGTTGCGGTGCTGGCGGGCTCCTTGCTGACAGAGCTCTCCGATCATGCCGTGCCTGCCGCCTACCATGCTGTACTTGCACCCAGCAAACCGGTCGCCAGAAGCTCATTGATTTACTTTGCAAACCCCAATCCGGATCAGTTGCTGACGACCTTTTACCGCCAGAAACCCCTTGACCTGGGCAGCACGGTGAATGCTCGTCATACCGGTTTCGGTAATCAGCCGATTCAACTGCGCTAAATAGTCCTGGAGGGCTCGAACAGTCCATGTTTCCTCACTTCAATGCCCTTTACATCGAAGGTTTGCTCTTGGGCATCGGACTGTTCGCCGCCCCAGGCCCGAAAGACACCCTGGTGATCCGCCAAGGTGTCGGTCGCGGGCCGATCTGGGGCGTTGTCGCCATTTGCGTATTGGCCGATATTTTCCTGATCGCTTTCGGGGTCACGGGTTTAGGGTCGTTATTGGGAAGTCGGCCTGAGGTGATGGCGCTATTGCTATTGTCCGGAGCAGCCTATCTGCTTTGGTTTGGTGGCCAGCGTCTGTTGGCTTGTATCCGGGATCAGTCCATGCCGGATGCTCAAGGCGGCAATTCGCAAAGAGGGCTGTTGCGCTCGGCGGTCATACTCGGCTTTGCCAACCCTTATGCATGGCTGGATACCGTGGTGCTGATTGGTTCTATCGGGGCCACGAAACCTGCGGGCCAACAGGCACTGTTCGCGACAGGCGCCATGACGGCATCACTCGTGTGGTTTGTGGTGTTGGCGCTGTGCTGTCAGCGGCTGACAGTATTGTTTCGCAAGCCAGCGGTCTGGCGTTGGCTGGATGCAGGGGTGGCGGTATTGATGGTGTACCTGGCCGTTATGCTGATCACCGATTCATTGCACATCTTTCAGATAGCCCTTTAGAACGGTCAGCGGACAGATCAACTCATCAAGGTGAGAGATGTTTTGCACAGGGGTGGATAGCTTTAGCAATTCACGCCCGAGCACGCTGTCCGCTCCACCCAATGCAATCAACGCCTGGGTGATGCACTCATCGAGCTTCAACTGGATCTCAGCCAGGTTTCCCTGGCGCACCAACAACCCAAACACTTCGCGTTCATAGCCATCCATTGCAGGATCATCGCGCAGCAGCGGGCTGCCGTCCTCGGTTTCATGCGCCAGCTTCAGGGCGAACAGTGCAACCGCTTCAAGCATCAATTCCATGGTCTCGCTAACCCCCCCCCACTGCCACGCCCGGCACTTTTTCACAGGCGAAAAAAAAGACCTTGAATTTCAAGGTCTTTCTTTAAGATGGTGCCCCGAGGGAGACTCGAACTCCCACTCCTTTCGAAAACGGATTTTGAATCCGCCGCGTCTACCAATTCCGCCATCAGGGCTCAATGGCGGCGAAGTATAGAGATGAGATTACCGTTGGTCAATCACGTTTCATGGTCTATTTTCACTATTTCCGCTAGACTTCCCGGCCCTGCTAGACGAACCCCATCATGCGCGTTGCTGACTTTACTTTTGAGCTCCCTGATTCGCTGATCGCTCGCCACCCTTTGGCCGAGCGTCGCGCCAGTCGACTGCTGACCCTGGACGGGGTCAGCGGTGCCCTCGCACACCGTCAATTCACTGATTTGCTTGAGCATTTGCGCCCGGGCGATTTGATGGTTTTCAACAACACCCGGGTGATTCCGGCGCGGCTGTTCGGCCAGAAAGCTTCCGGCGGCAAGCTGGAAATTCTGGTGGAGCGGGTGCTGGACAGCCATCGTGTGCTGGCCCATGTGCGCTCCAGCAAGTCGCCCAAGCCGGGTTCGAGCATCCTCATTGATGGCGGTGGCGAAGCCGAGATGGTTGCGCGCCACGATGCGTTGTTCGAGCTCAAGTTTGCCGAAGAAGTGCTGCCGTTGCTGGATCGCATCGGCCATATGCCGTTGCCTCCTTATATAGACCGCCCCGACGAAGACGCGGACCGCGAGCGCTATCAGACGGTGTACTCACAGCGCCTCGGCGCTGTAGCGGCGCCGACTGCCGGGCTGCATTTCGACCAGCCGCTGCTGGATGCGATTGCCGCCAAGGGCGTCGAGACGGCCTATGTGACCCTGCACGTGGGGGCCGGTACGTTTCAGCCGGTGCGTGTGGAGAACATCGAAGACCACCACATGCACAGCGAATGGCTGGAGGTCAGCCAGGACGTCGTGGACGCGGTCAATGCGTGTAAGGCGCGCGGCGGGCGAGTAGTGGCTGTGGGCACCACCAGCGTACGATCACTTGAAAGTGCGGCGCGTGATGGCGTGCTCAAGCCGTTCAGTGGTGACACTGATATCTTTATTTTCCCGGGCCGGCCATTCCATGTGGTTGATTGCCTGGTCACCAATTTCCATTTGCCCGAATCCACGCTGTTGATGCTGGTGTCGGCATTTGCCGGTTACCCGCAAACCATGGCTGCTTACCAGGCCGCCATTGCCAACGAGTACCGTTTTTTCAGCTACGGTGATGCGATGTTTATCACCCGTAACCCGGCGCCACGCGGCCCAGAGGAACAACTATGAGTCGTATGTCGTTTGAATTGTTGGCCACCGACGGCAAGGCCCGTCGCGGTCGCCTGACCTTCCCGCGCGGCACCGTGGAGACCCCGGCGTTCATGCCGGTCGGCACCTACGGCACCGTCAAGGGCATGTTGCCGCGCGACATCGTCGCTACCGGTGCCGAGATTATCCTCGGCAACACCTTCCACCTGTGGCTGCGCCCGGGCACGGAAGTGATCAAGAAGCATGGCGACTTGCATGACTTCATGAAGTGGCAAGGCCCGATCCTCACCGACTCCGGTGGTTTCCAGGTGTTCAGCCTGGGCGCCATGCGCAAGATCAAGGAGGAGGGCGTGACCTTCGCTTCGCCGGTGGACGGTGCCAAGGTGTTCATGGGCCCGGAAGAGTCGATGCAGGTGCAACGTGACCTGGGCTCCGACATCGTGATGATTTTCGACGAATGCACGCCGTACCCGGCTGACGAAGACGTAGCGCGCATCTCCATGGAGCTGTCCCTGCGTTGGGCCCAGCGCTCGAAGAACGCCCATGGTGACAACACCGCGGCGCTGTTCGGGATTGTCCAGGGCGGGATGCACGAAAGCCTGCGTAAACGCTCGCTGGAAGGCCTCGACAAGATCGGCTTCGACGGCCTGGCCATCGGCGGTTTGTCGGTGGGCGAGCCCAAGCACGAAATGATCAAGGTGCTCGACTACCTGCCGGGCCTGATGCCCGCTGACAAACCTCGTTACCTTATGGGCGTTGGCAAACCGGAAGATCTCGTAGAGGGTGTGCGCCGCGGTGTGGACATGTTCGATTGCGTGATGCCAACCCGTAATGCCCGCAATGGGCATCTGTTCATCGATACAGGCGTGCTCAAGATCCGTAACGCGTTCCATCGCCATGATGATTCGCCGCTGGATCCCACCTGTGACTGCTACACCTGCCAGAACTTCTCCCGTGCCTATCTGCATCATCTGGACAAGTGCGGGGAAATGCTGGGTAGCATGTTGAATACCATCCACAATTTGCGTCACTACCAAGTCCTGATGGCTGGTTTGCGCGAGGCTATTCAACAGGGTACATTGGCCGCCTTCGTCGATGCCTTCTATGCCAAGCGCGGGCTCCCTGTGCCGCCCTTGGACTGAGTTTTCCGACCCTAAGATTCACTATTTGCAACTGGAGTGCTAAATGAGCTTTTTTATCTCTAACGCCATGGCTGACGCCGCTGCGCCTGCTGCTGCCGGCCCTATGGGCGGTGGTTTCGAGTGGATTTTCCTGGTCGGCTTCCTGGTCATCTTCTACCTGATGATCTGGCGTCCACAGGCCAAGCGCGCCAAAGAGCAGAAAAACCTGCTGGGCAGCCTGCAAAAAGGCGACGAAGTCGTGACCACTGGCGGCATCGCCGGCAAGATCACCAAGGTTTCCGATGCTTTCGTGGTACTGGAAGTCTCCGACACCGTAGAAATGAAGTTCCAGAAGGGCGCCATCGCCGCCACGCTGCCTAAGGGCACGCTCAAAGCGATCTAAGTAACAACCTTTACCAATCGACGGGGCGCGCAAGGCGCCCCGCGTTATAAGCGGGCGGCGTGATGCTGAACAAATACCCTCTGTGGAAATACGTACTGATCCTGGCGGTGCTGGCGATCGGTTTTATTTATTCCGCTCCCAATCTCTATCCTGATGACCCGGCGATCCAGATCTCTGGCGCCAGCACTTCGCTGCAGGTCAATCAGGCTGATCTGGAACGCGCTAGCAAAGCGCTGACTGACGCGGGCATCCAGGTTAAAGCGGCAACCTTGGCAGCTGGTTCCAAAGGCGGCTTGTTGCGCCTGACCAAGCAAGAAGACCAATTGCCGGCCAAGGACGTTGTACGCAAGGTCATGGGTGACGACTACGTCGTTGCATTGAACCTGGCACAGACCACGCCTCAATGGCTGCGCAGCATTGGCGCGCACCCGATGAAGCTGGGCCTGGACTTGTCCGGTGGCGTGCACTTCCTGCTGGAAGTCGACATGGACAAGGCCCTCGACGCGCGTCTGAAAGTCTATGAAGGCGACGTGAAGAGCCTGCTGCGCAAAGAGAAACTGCGTTATCGCAGCCTGCCGCAGCTCAACGGTGCCATCCAGTTGGGTTTCGCTGACGAAGCTTCCCGCGAGCAGGCCCGTGCGCTGATCCGCAAGAATTTCAATGACTTCGACATCGTTCCGGCCGACTTGAATGGTCAGGCTGTGTTGCGCCTGGCGATGAGCCCGGCCAAGATCGCCGAGATCCGCGAGTACTCGATCAAGCAGAACTTGACCACGGTACGTAACCGCGTCAACGAGCTGGGTGTGGCCGAGCCGATCGTGCAGCGCCAGGGCGCCAACCGTATCGTGGTTGAGTTGCCGGGCGTACAGGACACTGCTGAAGCCAAGCGTATCCTGGGTAAAACCGCCAACCTGGAATTCCGCCTTGCAGCTGATCCGGGTGCCACTCGTGCGACCTCCGAAGAGTTCGAGTTCCGCGAGGGCAATCGTCCTCCTGCGTTGATCGAGCGTGGCTTGATCATCACTGGTGACCAGGTGACCGACGCCAAGGCTGGTTTCGGCGAGCACGGCACCCCTGAAGTGAACATCCGCCTGGATGGTCACGGTGGCGAGCTGATGAGCCGCGCCACGCGCAGCAACGTCGGTCGCAGCATGGCGGTGATCTTCATCGAGCAGCGCCCCGTTACCACCTATACCAAGCAGATGGTCAACGGCGTCGAGAAAGACGTGCCGGTGCAGACCTTCAAGGAAGAGAAAAAGATCATCAGCCTGGCGACCATCCAGTCGCCGCTGGGTGCGCAGTTCCGCATCACTGGCCTGAACGGCCAGGGTGAGTCCTCCGAGCTGGCGCTGCTGCTGCGTGCTGGTGGCCTGGCGGCGCCGATGTACTTCGCTGAAGAACGTACCATCGGCCCGAGCCTGGGTGCCGACAACATCACCAAGGGTGTGGATGCGGCGCTGTGGGGCATGTTGTTCGTGTCGCTGTTCATCATCGCCATCTACCGCTTCTTCGGCGTTATCGCCACCGTCGCACTGGCGGGCAACATGGTGATGCTGCTGGCGCTGATGTCGCTGCTGGGCGCGACGCTGACCTTGCCGGGTATCGCCGGTATCGTGCTGACCATGGGTATGGCGGTTGACGCCAACGTGCTGATCTTCTCGCGTATCCGTGAAGAGATCGCCGCCGGCATGACCGTACAGCGTGCTATCAACGAAGGCTTCGGCCGGGCATTTACCGCGATTCTCGACTCCAACTTGACCACTTTGCTGGTCGGCGGGATTCTCTTTGCCATGGGCACCGGCCCCGTCAAAGGTTTTGCGGTGACCATGTCCCTGGGTATCTTTACCTCGATGTTCACGGCCATCATGGTGACCCGCGCAATGGTCAACCTGATCTTTGGCGGGCGTGACTTCAAGAAGTTGTGGATTTAAGGGGCTGCCATGTTACGTACAATCAACTTCATGGGCGTTCGCAACGTTGCGTTCGGCGTCACCGTGCTCCTTACCGTTCTGGCGTTGTTCAGCTGGTTCCATAAGGGCCTGAACTACGGGCTGGACTTCACCGGCGGTACGCTTATCGAGCTGACCTACGAGAAGCCGGCCGATGTCACCCTGGTGCGCAATGAGCTGGTCAAGGCCGGCTATCACGAGGCGGTGGTGCAGAGCTTCGGCGCCACTACTGACCTGCTGGTGCGTATGCCTGGCGAAGACCCGCAACTGGGTCACCAGGTAGCGGAGGCCTTGCAGAAGGTCGGTGGCGATAACCCGGCATCGGTCAAGCGCGTCGAGTTCGTCGGCCCGCAGGTGGGTGAAGAGCTGCGCGACCAGGGCGGCCTCGGCATGCTGATGGCGCTGGTCGGCATCATGATCTACCTGGCCTTCCGCTTTCAGTGGAAGTTCGGTGTCGGCGCCATTGTGTCGCTGATCCACGACGTGATCGTGACCGTGGGGATCCTGGCCTACTTCCAGATCACCTTCGACCTGACCGTATTGGCGGCCGTGCTGGCGATCATTGGTTACTCGCTCAACGACACCATCGTGGTATTCGACCGGGTTCGTGAGAACTTCCGGGTGCTGCGCAAGGCGACATTGATCGAGAACATCAACATCTCCACCACCCAGACGCTGCTGCGGACCATGGCGACGTCGATCTCCACCTTGCTGGCGATCGCCGCGCTGATGATCTTCGGGGGCGACAACCTGTGGGGCTTCTCGCTGGCGCTGTTCATCGGTGTTCTGGCGGGTACCTACTCGTCGATCTACATTGCCAACGTGGTGCTGATCTGGCTCAACCTCAACAGCGAAGACTTGATCCCTCCTGCTGCTACTGGCAAGGAGGTCGACGACCGCCCTTGATGGGCGTTAGTTGATCGGCTGTTACAAGAAGGGCGCGAGTATTGAACTCGCGCCTTTTTTTTTGCTCCAAGGTTGGGTATAGCGCGGATCTTTCGATCCGTTTGTGATGGTCAGGAGGTTCAACGTGAACAAGTCGTTGCTGGTTGGTGCGGTATTGGGTGCTGTCGGTGTGACTGCCGGGGGTGCTGTTGCCACCTACAGCCTGGTAAAAAGCGGCCCTGAGTATGCGCAAGTACTGGCGGTACAGCCGGTTAAAACCCAGATCAAAACCCCGCGTGAGGTCTGCAAGGACGTCACTGTGACCCGGCAACGTCCGGTGCAGGATCAACATCAAATCGCCGGTACCGTGGTCGGCGCCCTTGCAGGTGGCCTGTTGGGTAACCAGATCGGTGGCGGTAATGGTAAGAAGCTGGCCACCGTGGCCGGTGCGGTTGGTGGCGGTTACGCCGGTAACAAGGTTCAGGAAGGCATGCAGAACCGTGATACCTACACCACCACGCAAACCCGCTGTAACACTGTTAACGACATCAGCGACAAGGTTGTCGGTTATGACGTGCGTTACAACCTGGATGGCAAGGAAGGGACTGTGCGTATGGAGCGTGATCCAGGCGGCCAGATTCCAGTCGACAAAGAAGGTCGTCTGATCCTGGGTCAGAACCAGCAGTAATCCCCAGGCCTGGCTTCGATCCAAATGTGGGAGCTGGCTTGCCTGCGATAGCGGTGGGTCAGCAACTAATCAGTTGGTTGGCAGCCCGTCATCGCAGGCAAGCCAGCTCCCACATTGGATTGTATTGAGCAGTTGGAATTGGTTTTTTGCTAAATCCCACGCATAAAAAAAGCACCCCTAGGGGTGCTTTTTTGTGCTCGCTCGCTTAACGCTTCAGCGAAGCCGGCAGGTGCGGCTGGATCGCCGTCAGTACGGCCTTGAAGCATTTGGTGTTGCCGGCAACCACGTGGCCTTTCTCCAGGAAGTCGTGACCGCCGGTGAAATCGCTCACCAGGCCGCCTGCTTCCTGGATCAGCAGAGCGCCTGCTGCCATGTCCCACTCGGACAGGCCTGATTCCCAGAATGCATCAAAACGACCGGCGGCGACATAGGCCAGGTCCAGGCTGGCTGCACCGGCGCGGCGGATACCGGCGGTCTGGCCAACCAGGGCGCGGAACATGCCCAGGTAGTTTTCCAGGTTGTCCATCTGGTCGTCACGGAACGGGAAGCCGGTGCCCAGCAGGGCGCCTTCCAGGCTGGTGCGACCGCTGACGCGCAAGCGACGACCATTGAGCTGGGCGCCACGGCCACGGCTGGCGGTGAACTCTTCCTGGCGCACCGGATCCAGCACAACAGCGTGTTCCAGGCGGCCACGGTATTTGCAGGCGATGCTCACGGCAAAGTGCGGGATGCCGCGCAGGAAGTTGGTGGTGCCATCCAGTGGGTCGATGATCCACAGGTAGTCTTCGCCTTCGCCGCTACCTTTGTGCAGGCCGGTTTCTTCGCCGAGGATGCCGTGGGTAGGGTAGGCCTTGCGCAGGGCGTCGATGATCTTCTGTTCGGCGGCGCGATCCACCTCGGATACATAATCCTTGGCGTCTTTTTCGTCGACCTTGATGGTATCCAGGCGCTCGATGGAGCGGAAGATCAATTCACTGGCGCTGCGGGCGGCGCGCAGCGCGATATTCAGCATGGGCTGCATGGATGTGTCACCTAAGGTTGTTAAAGAAAGCCGGGCATTCTAGCAGAAACTTTCCTCAGGTGAAGGACGACGTTAGCTTTCATGGCATAACCTTAGGCTGTTCTGTAAGATTTGCTCCCCTTTCCCGTGTCCGAGAGCGCCTCCCTTGCTGCAAAACATTCGTGTCGTCTTGGTCAATACCAGTCATCCCGGCAATATCGGCGGGG
>NZ_SPKP01000039.1:19995-63020 GCF_023127835.1 Pseudomonas sp. B329
CGGGTGTTCCCGCACCACGAGGCCGATGCCCGTGCATCCGGCGCCAATGACCTGCTGGCAAACGCCCAGATCGTCGCCACCCTGGAAGAGGCTCTGGTCGGCTGCAACCTGGTGCTCGGCACCAGCGCTCGCGATCGGCGTATCCCCTGGCCGCTGCTGGATCCGCGTGAGTGCGGCACCAAAGTGGTGGAAGAGGCCATCGGCGGTGCCGAAATTGCCTTGGTATTTGGCCGTGAAGATTCCGGCCTCACCAACGAAGAGCTGCAGCGATGTCATTATCACGTGCATATCCCCTCAGACCCTGAGTTCAGCTCGCTGAACCTCGGGGCGGCGGTGCAAGTGTTGACGTACGAAGTGCGCATGGCCTGGCTGGCTGCTGCCGGCCAGCCGAGCAAAGTGGAAAAGGACGAAGTGGCGTCGACCAAAAGTGGTGAGCTGGCCACCATGGACGAGCTGGAGCGGTTCTATGAGCACCTGGAGCAAACTCTGGTGGCCATCGAATTCCTCGATCCTGAAAAGCCACGGCACTTGATGGCGCGCCTGCGTCGTTTGTACGGTCGCAGCTCGGTGAGCCGGGCGGAGATGAATATATTGCGTGGCATCCTCACGGAAACCCAGAAAGCGGCCCGTGGTGAGCTTCTTAAGCGGAAGGATTAAAAATGTTCGAGCGTTTGCGAGAAGATATCCAGAGTGTTTTCCATCGTGACCCGGCGGCGCGCAACGCCTTTGAAGTGCTGACCTGCTATCCGGGCCTGCATGCGATCTGGATTCACCGTCTGTCCGGCGCCTTGTGGGGCATGGGCTGGAAATGGCTGGCCCGGCTGGTGTCGAACTTCGGTCGCTGGTTGACCGGCATCGAGATTCATCCGGGCGCCAAGGTGGGCCGTCGCTTCTTTATCGACCATGGCATGGGTATTGTCATAGGCGAGACCGCCGAGATCGGTGATGACGTGACGCTTTACCAAGGTGTGACCCTGGGCGGTACTACATGGAATAAAGGCAAGCGTCACCCGACCCTGGAAAATGGTGTGGTGGTGGGGGCGGGCGCCAAGGTGCTGGGGCCCTTTACCGTGGGTGCCGGTGCCAAGGTAGGTTCCAACGCCGTGGTGACCAAGGCTGTACCTGCTGGCGCCACCGTGGTGGGTATTCCGGGTCGCATCATCGTCAAACCAGAGGTCGGCGACGAGCAGGAGGCCAAGCGCAAGGCCATGGCCGAGAAGATCGGTTTTGACGCCTATGGCGTCAGCGAAGACATGCCCGATCCGGTGGCTCGCGCCATTGGTCAGCTGCTTGATCATCTGCAAGCAGTGGACGGCAAGCTGGACGGTATGTGTGGTGCGCTGAAGGATCTGGGCAGCCCATACTGTGCGAAGGATCTGCCTGAGTTGCGCGAAGAGGACTTCGCCGAGATCAAGGACGAGGCCGCCACCAAGGCAAGCTGAAGTCCCAAGGCCGCCAGAGATCCCTGTGGGAGGGGGCTTGCTCCCGATAACGGTGGGTCAGCTAACTGATAAGTGACTGACATTCAGTCATCGGGAGCAAGCCCCCCTCCCACATTCTGATCTCCATTGGTCTCGAGATCTCTGCCAGGCCCTGTTCCCGCTGGTCCATCCCACCCCATCCTGCTATGATTCGCGCGCCCTTTTTACGGGTATTCCTGACTAAAGTACTAGGTCTTATAGTTGACTTAAATACTCGGGAATCGCATACTTGCTCCCATTCTGAAACACCTTGGTACTTGTCCATGAGACTGACTACAAAAGGCCGATACGCGGTGACCGCCATGCTTGACCTGGCCCTGCACGCGCAAACTGGGCCGGTGTCCCTGGCCGATATCTCCGAGCGCCAAGGCATTTCCCTGTCCTACCTCGAGCAGCTGTTCGCCAAATTGCGCCGCAGCAATCTGGTTTCCAGCGTTCGTGGTCCAGGTGGTGGCTATCAATTGTCCCGCGACATGCAGGGCATTCAGGTGGCCCAGGTGATCGACGCGGTCAACGAATCCGTCGATGCCACCAAATGCCAGGGTTTGGGTGATTGCCACGCCGGCGACACCTGCCTGACACACCACTTGTGGTGTGACTTGAGCCTGCAGATCCATGAGTTTTTGAGTGGTATCAGCTTGGCTGATCTTGTGACTCGCCGTGAGGTGCAAGAAGTAGCCCAGCGTCAGGACCAGCGCCGTTGCAATACCAAGGCGCCGCGTCTGGACAAGATCGAAGCGTCCGCCGTCGAGTGACAGCCGAAGAGCTAACGGCGTGCCAGCCAGCCTGATTTAGGAGAAAGTCCATGAAATTGCCGATTTACCTTGATTACTCAGCGACCACCCCGGTTGATCCGCGTGTTGCGCAAAAAATGAGCGAATGCCTGCTGGTTGACGGAAACTTCGGCAACCCGGCCTCCCGTTCCCACGTATTCGGCTGGAAGGCCGAGGAAGCGGTCGAGAACGCGCGTCGCCAGGTCGCTGATCTGGTCGACGCCGACCCGCGTGAAATCGTCTGGACGTCCGGTGCTACCGAGTCCGACAACCTGGCTATCAAGGGTGCGGCGCATTTCTACGCAACCAAGGGCAAGCACCTGATCACCACCAAGATTGAGCACAAGGCTGTCCTCGACACCATGCGCCAACTGGAGCGTGAAGGTTTCGAGGTGACTTACCTTGAGCCCACCACCGACGGTATCGTCACCCCTGCGATGATCGAAGCCGCGATGCGTGAAGACACCATCCTGGTTTCCGTGATCCACGTGAACAACGAAATCGGTACCATCAACGACATCGCCGCCATCGGCGAGCTGACGCGCTCCAAGGGTGTGTTGCTACACGTCGACGCTGCTCAGTCTACCGGCAAGGTCGATATCGACCTGTCCAAGCTGAAAGTCGACCTGATGTCGTTCTCGGCCCACAAGACTTACGGCCCTAAAGGCATCGGCGCTCTCTACGTCAGCCGCAAGCCACGCGTGCGCATCGAAGCGACCATGCACGGTGGCGGCCACGAACGCGGCATGCGTTCGGGCACCCTGGCGACCCACCAGATCGTCGGCATGGGTGAAGCCTTCCGCGTAGCCAAGGAAGACATGGCTGCCGAAAACGTACGTATCAAGGCCCTGAGTGATCGCTTCTACAAGCAGGTCGAGAACCTTGAAGAGCTGTACATCAACGGCAGCATGACTGCCCGTGTACCGCACAACCTGAATTTGAGCTTCAACTATGTCGAAGGCGAGTCGCTGATCATGGCGCTCAAGGACCTGGCGGTCTCGTCCGGTTCGGCCTGTACCTCGGCATCCCTTGAGCCTTCGTATGTATTGCGCGCCCTGGGCCGCAACGACGAACTGGCACACAGCTCGATCCGCTTTACGTTCGGCCGCTTCACCACTGAAGAGCAAGTCGACTATGCCGCGCAGAAGGTCTGCGAAGCCGTCAACAAGCTGCGCGTTCTGTCGCCGCTGTGGGACATGTACAAAGACGGTGTCGATATTTCCAAGATCGAGTGGGCGGCACACTAAATATAGAAGCCGCCACCCAAGCTCTGTAGGAACGTGGCGGTAAACGCAGGCGTTTCTACAGGGTTCCAGAGCGGCCCTGATGAGTGAGGATTCAGTACCATGGCTTACAGCGAAAAGGTCATCGACCACTACGAAAACCCGCGCAACGTCGGCAAGATGAACGCGGAAGATCCTGATGTCGGCACCGGCATGGTCGGCGCTCCGGCGTGCGGCGATGTGATGCGCCTGCAGATCAAGGTCAACGATGCTGGCGTTATCGAAGACGCCAAATTCAAGACTTATGGCTGCGGTTCGGCAATTGCCTCCAGTTCCCTTGCGACCGAATGGATGAAAGGCAAGACCCTGGATGAGGCTGTCACCATCAGCAACACCCAGCTGGCCGAAGAACTGGCACTGCCGCCAGTGAAAATCCACTGCTCGGTACTCGCTGAAGACGCCATCAAGGCGGCGGTTCGCGACTACAAGCAGAAGAAAGGCTTGATCTAAGCATTTGGCGACGAGTAAGGAGTCAACGATGGCTATCAGCATGACAGAAGCGGCAGCGCAGCACATTCGCCGCTCCCTGAATGGGCGCGGTAAAGGTGAGGGGATTCGTCTGGGTGTACGCACCACGGGCTGTTCCGGCCTTGCCTACGTGCTGGAGTTTGTCGACGAGGTGGTTGAAGAGGACCAGGTGTTCGAAAGTCACGGCGAGAAAGTGATCATCGACCCCAAGAGCCTGACCTACCTGGACGGCACCGAGCTCGATTTCGTCAAGGAAGGGTTGAACGAAGGCTTCAAGTTCAACAACCCCAACGTGCGCGGTGAATGTGGCTGCGGCGAAAGCTTCAACATCTGAGGCTACTCGTGGGTACTCCTTGTCATTTCGCTTTATTCGAGCTGCAGCCGAGCTTTCGGCTGGACCTCGAGCAGCTTGCCACGCGCTATCGAGAACTGGCGCGTGGGGTGCATCCGGACCGCTTTGCCGACGCTTCCGAGCGTGAGCAACGCCTGGCCCTGGAGCAATCGGCCAGCCTCAACGAAGCCTATCAGACGCTCAAAAGCCCCCCCAAACGCGCGCGCTATTTGCTGGCGATGAAGGGTGGTGAGTTGCCGATGGAAGTCACCGTGCATGACCCGGACTTCCTGATGCAGCAGATGCAATGGCGTGAGGAGCTCGAAGATCTGCAGGACGAAGCCGATGTGGCGGGTGTCGCGGTCTTCAAACGTCGTCTGAAAACTGCCCAGGACGAGCTCAACGAAAGCTTTGCGGCCTGTTGGGATGATGCTGCGCAACGTGAACAGGCCGAGCGCCTGATGCGGCGTATGCAGTTCCTCGACAAGCTCACCTACGAAGTGCGCCAGCTAGAAGAGCGCCTCGACGATTAACCCAGTGCTGCCCGTGATGCACGCCTGATAGACAGATAAGACCTGATTACCATGGCCCTACTGCAAATCGCCGAACCCGGCCAAAGCCCTCAACCGCACCAGCGTCGCCTGGCGGTCGGGATTGACCTGGGCACCACCAATTCCCTGGTTGCTGCCTTGCGCAGTGGCCTGTCCGAGCCTCTGCCCGATGCCGATGGGCAGGTGATCCTGCCGTCCGCCGTGCGTTACCACCCTGATCGTACCGAAGTGGGTGAGTCGGCCAAGTTGGCCGCGTCCTCGGACCCCCTGAACACTGTGCTGTCGGTCAAGCGCTTGATGGGTCGTGGGCTGTCCGACGTCAAGCAGTTGGGCGACCAGTTGCCGTACCGCTTTGTCGGCGGTGAGTCCCATATGCCGTTTATCGACACCGTCCAGGGCCCGAAAAGCCCGGTCGAAGTGTCGGCTGATATCCTCAAGGTGCTGCGCCAGCGTGCGGAAAAAACCTTGGGCGGCGAGCTGGTCGGGGCGGTGATCACCGTTCCGGCGTATTTCGATGACGCCCAGCGCCAAGCCACCAAGGACGCGGCGAAACTGGCGGGCCTGAATGTACTGCGCCTGCTCAACGAGCCGACCGCTGCGGCTGTGGCCTACGGCCTCGATCAGCACGCTGAAGGCCTGGTTGCCATTTATGATCTGGGCGGCGGCACCTTCGATATTTCGATCCTGCGCCTGACCGGCGGTGTTTTCGAAGTGCTGGCCACCGGTGGCGACAGTGCCCTGGGCGGCGATGACTTCGACCACGCCATCGCCGGCTGGATCATCACCAGCGCCGGTTTGTCTGCCGACCTGGACCCGGGCGCGCAGCGTAACTTGCTGCAAACTGCCTGTGCGGCCAAGGAAGCGCTGACTGATGCTGCATCTGTTGAAGTCAAGTATGGTGATTGGTCGGCACAGCTGACCCGCGAAGCGTTTGACGCGCTGATCGAGCCGATGGTCGCCCGCAGCCTGAAGGCTTGCCGTCGTGCTGTGCGTGACTCCGGTATTGAACTGGAAGATGTCGGCGCTGTGGTCATGGTCGGTGGCTCCACTCGCGTGCCCCGTGTGCGTGAGGCGGTTGCCGAAGCCTTTGGTCGCCAGCCGTTGACTGAAATCGATCCGGATCAAGTGGTGGCCATTGGCGCCGCAATCCAGGCCGATACCCTGGCTGGTAACAAGCGCGATGGTGGCGAACTGCTGCTGCTCGACGTGATTCCTTTGTCCCTGGGCCTGGAAACCATGGGCGGCCTGATGGAGAAGGTGATTCCACGCAACACCACCATCCCCGTCGCGCGCGCCCAGGATTTCACCACCTACAAAGACGGCCAGACGGCCATGATGATTCATGTGCTGCAAGGCGAGCGCGAGCTGATCAGCGACTGCCGCTCCCTGGCGCGTTTTGAATTGCGCGGCATCCCGGCGATGGTGGCTGGTGCAGCGAAGATTCGCGTCACCTATCAGGTCGACGCCGATGGCCTGCTCAGCGTGGCTGCGCGTGAACTGGCCTCGGGCGTTGAGGCCAGCATCCAGGTCAAACCGTCCTACGGCCTGACCGACGGCGAAATCGCCAAAATGCTCAAGGACTCGTTCCAGTATGCCGGTGACGACAAGGTTGCCCGCGTACTGCGTGAGCAGCAAGTGGATGCCCAGCGCCTGCTCGAAGCGGTGCAGGGCGCCCTTGAAGCCGACGGCGAGCGCCTGCTGGATGCCGAAGAGCGCATGGTCATCGACCTGCAGATGCAGGAATTGGCCGAACTGATGAAAGGCAACGATGGTTACGCCATCGAGCAACAGACCAAGCGCCTGTCGCAAGTGACTGATGCCTTTGCCGCCCGTCGTATGGATCAGACGGTGAAAGCCGCACTGGCGGGCCGCAACCTGAATGAAATCGAGGAATAACTGATGCCGCAGGTCACTTTTCTACCGCACGCCGAACACTGCCCGGATGGCATGGTCGTGGAGGCAGAGACCGGCAAGTCCCTGCTTGACGTCGCGCACGACAACCATATCGAGATTGAAAGTGCGTGTGGTGGCGTCAATGCCTGCACCACTTGCCACTGCATCATTCGTAAAGGTTTCGACAGCCTTAATGAGGCTGACGACCTGGAAGAAGACTATCTTGATAGGGCGTGGGGGCTGGAGCCGACGTCGCGTCTGAGTTGCCAGGCGAAAGTGGGGACTGAAGACCTCACCGTTGAAATTCCGAAATATTCGCTCAACCATGCCGCCGAAGCGCCGCATTGATTCAAGGAACTGTCATGAGCCTGAAATGGGTTGATGTACAAGAAATCGCTATACAACTTGCCGAAGCTCACCCTGAGGTCAATCCTCTTACCGTGAACTTCGTCAAGCTGCGCAACCTCGTAATGGCGCTGCCGGATTTTGACGACATCCCTGACCGGGGTGGCGAAAAGGTCCTGGAGGCGATTCAAGGCCTGTGGATCGAAGAAGCAGACTGAGCCGCCTTTTTACGCAGTTAGGCAATACCCAATAACCCGCGTATAATTCGCGGGTTTAATTTTTCGTAAATTACCGTTTCTGGAGTTACACCATGGCTGTTCAACGTACTTTCTCCATCATCAAGCCTGACGCTGTTGCAAAAAACGTCATCGGCGAGATCACCACTCGTTTCGAAAAAGCCGGCCTGAAGGTTGTAGCTTCGAAACTCAAGCAACTGTCCAAGGCTGAAGCTGAAGGCTTCTACGCTGAGCACAGCGCTCGTGGCTTCTTCGGCGACCTGGTTGCCTTCATGATCTCCGGTCCTGTTGTTGTTCAGGTTCTGGAAGGCGAAAACGCTATCGCTCTGAACCGTGAGCTGATGGGCGCTACCAACCCTAAAGAAGCGGCTGCCGGCACCATTCGTGCTGACTTCGCTGAGTCCATCGATGCCAACGCTGTTCACGGTTCGGACTCCGAAGCCGCTGCTGCTCGCGAAATCTCGTACTTTTTCGCTGCTACTGAAGTAACCGCTCGCTAAGCATCGGCTTAAAGAGTGAGGGTGAATCCATGACTACATCGACTGTTAAAACCAACCTGCTGGGTCTGACTCAGCCGGAAATGGAGAAATTCTTCGACTCAATCGGGGAGAAGCGTTTCCGTGCCGGTCAGGTAATGAAGTGGATTCACCACTTTGGAGTCGACGATTTCGACGCCATGACGAACGTCAGCAAGGCCCTGCGCGACAAGCTCAAGGCCATTGCCGAGGTGCGTGGTCCCGAGGTTGTCAGCGAGGACATCTCCAGCGACGGCACCCGTAAATGGGTGGTGCGCGTGGCGTCCGGCAGCTGCGTCGAGACCGTGTACATTCCCCAGGGCAAACGCGGCACCTTGTGCGTTTCGTCCCAGGCAGGCTGTGCCCTGGATTGCAGTTTCTGCTCCACCGGCAAGCAAGGCTTCAATAGCAACCTCACCGCCGCCGAAGTCATCGGCCAGGTGTGGATTGCCAACAAATCCTTTGGCAGCGTCCCGGCGACCGTCGACCGTGCCATCACCAACGTGGTGATGATGGGCATGGGTGAGCCGCTGCTGAACTTCGACAACGTGATTGCGGCCATGCACCTGATGATGGACGACCTGGGCTACGGCATCTCCAAGCGCCGTGTGACCCTGTCGACCTCCGGCGTGGTGCCGATGATCGATGAGCTGGCCAAGCACATCGACGTCTCCCTGGCGTTGTCGTTGCACGCACCGAATGACGCATTGCGTAACCAATTGGTGCCGATCAACAAGAAGTATCCGCTTAAGATGCTGCTCGAATCTTGCCAGCGTTACATGGCGACCTTGGGTGAGAAGCGTGTGCTGACCATTGAGTACACCATGCTCAAGGACATCAACGACAAGGTCGAGCACGCGGTCGAGATGATCGAGTTGCTCAAGAACACGCCGTGCAAGATCAACCTGATCCCGTTCAACCCGTTTCCACATTCTGGCTACGAGCGGCCGAGCAACAACGCCATCCGCCGTTTCCAGGATCAACTGCACCAGGCCGGCTACAACGTCACCGTACGCACCACCCGTGGTGAAGACATCGACGCCGCCTGTGGCCAATTGGTAGGGCAGGTGATGGACCGCACCCGCCGCAGCGAACGTTATATCGCCGTGCGCGAACTTAACGCCGCCGAAGATTTGCCGCAAATTGCTGTGAATCGAATCTGAGAGAGGATCTCTATGCCCTTGCGCCTTGCGCTGCTTTTACTGCTTACCGGCCTCGTTGCCGGTTGTGTTTCATCGGGCCATGACAGCCCTTTGCACACCACTAAAGGCCGTGATGAGGCGCGGGTTGCCTATGTGCAATTGGGCTTGGGGTATTTGCGTCAAGGTATGAGCGAGCAAGCCAAGGTGCCGCTGAAAAAGGCCCTTGAACTGGACAGCGCGGATGCCGATGCCAACGCCGCACTGGCTCTGGTGTTTCAGGCCCAGGCAGAGCCTGAGCTGGCCGACCGCTATTTCAGCAAGGCCCTGGCTTCCCGTCCTGCCGATCCCAGGTTGCTGAACAACTATGGCAGTTTCCTGTTCGAGCAGAAACGGTATGACCAAGCCGCCGCTTATTTCCAGCAAGCCAGCGCCGATACTCTTTATCCTGAGCGTTCGCGGGTGTTCGAGAACCTCGGGGTGACCTCGATGCGCCTGGGTCAGCGCGACAGCGCGCGTCAGCAGCTGGAAAAAGCCCTGCATCTGAACAGTCGCCAGCCACGGGCTTTGCTCGAAATGGCTGAGTTGTCTTACGAAGACAGGCATTATGTGCCGGCACGAGACTATTACGAGCGTTTTAGCCTGCTCAGCGGGCAAAATGCACGTAGTCTATTGCTCGGTGTGCGCCTGGCGACGGTTCATGAAGAACACGACACGGCCGCACGTTTTGGCCAGCAACTCGAACGACTCTATCCCGGTACGCCGGAATATCAGCAATACCTGTCGGAGCAATGATGAAAGCCGCGCACCCGGAAGATGTAGCAGCTAATCGCGTAAACCCAGGCGAAACCCTGCGTCAGGCCCGCGAAAGCAATGGTTGGTCGCTGGCGGAAGTGGCCCTCAAGCTCAATTTGACCAGCACGTCCCTGGCCAATCTGGAAGCCGGCGCGTTCGACAAGCTGCCTGGGCACACCTTTGCCCGTGGCTATATTCGCGCCTACGCCAAATTGCTGGGTATTGACCAGGCGGTGCTGGTGCAGGAATTCGACCAGTTCACCGGTACCGATGCCCAAGGCAGCAATGTCCATGGCCTTGGGCGCATCGAAGAGCCAACGCGGGTTTCCCACACGATTTTGCGGATTGTCAGCCTGTTGCTGCTGGTTGCCGTGGTCGGCGGCGGTTTCGTCTGGTGGCAAGACCAGGCCTCCCAGCGCAACAAAGACCTGACCAGCAACGCCATGGAGCACGTCGAAGTCGAAAGCGCCGATGGCACCACCCAGATTCATCCGCTGGACGAGCCGGAAGACCAGGCAGTTGCCGAAGGGCAGGCCGCACCGCAAGTGCCGGCTACGGCTGAGCAGCCGGCGTCGCAAGTGGGCACCACGCCTGCAGACACTGCGGTGGTACAGGCCCCGGTGACCCCGGCAGCACCCGTGGTTCAAGCTCCTGCGGCACCCGCGACGCCTGCGCCAGCCGCACCGGCAGCGCCAGCAATGTCGCCTCCGACCACCCCTGCGTTGATCGCCGGTGACGGGCGCGTACAGATCACCTTCATCGCTGACTGCTGGACGCAGGTCACCGATGGCAACGGCAAAGTGCTGTTCAGCGGTTTGAAGCGTAAGGGAGATACGCTTGACCAGGGCGGCAAGCCTCCTTTGACGCTGCGTCTGGGCTTTGCCCGTGGCGCGAAAGTGGCCTACAACGGCCAGCCTGTAGACGTGGCGCCGTTCACCAGTGGCGAGACCGCTCGCCTCAAGTTGGGACAATAGTCATGCACGGCGAATCTCCAATCAAACGTCGCGTATCGCGCAAGATCTGGGTCGGCTCGGTGCCGGTGGGGGGCGATGCCCCCATTGCAGTGCAAAGCATGACCAACAGCGACACTAACGATGTGGCCGCCACCGTCGCCCAGATCAATCGCCTGGAAGCGGCCGGCGTAGACATCGTGCGGGTTTCCGTACCGGACATGGATGCCGCCGAGGCTTTCGGCCGCATCAAGCAGTTGGTCAAGGTGCCGCTGGTTGCCGATATTCACTTCGACTACAAGATTGCACTGCGCGTGGCCGAGCTGGGTGTGGACTGCCTGCGTATCAACCCGGGCAACATCGGTCGCGAAGACCGCGTGCGCGCCGTGGTGGACGCTGCCCGTGATCGTGGGATTCCGATCCGCATTGGCGTGAACGCTGGCTCCCTGGAAAAAGACCTGCAAAAAAAATACGGCGAGCCTACCCCGGCGGCGCTGGTCGAGTCGGCACTGCGCCACGTTGAGCACCTGGAGCGCCTGAATTTCCAGGACTTCAAGGTCAGCGTAAAGGCCTCCGATGTGTTCATGGCGGTAGAAGCCTACCGCCTGCTGGCCAAGGAAATCGTGCAACCACTGCACTTGGGTATCACTGAAGCTGGCGGTTTGCGCTCAGGCACAGTGAAATCTGCGGTGGGTCTCGGTATGCTGCTCGCCGAAGGGATTGGCGATACTATCCGCATCTCCCTGGCGGCTGACCCCGTAGAGGAAGTGAAGGTCGGCTACGACATTCTCAAATCCCTGCGTTTGCGTTCCCGTGGTATCAACTTCATTGCCTGCCCGAGCTGCTCGCGGCAGAACTTCGACGTGGTGAAAACCATGAACGACCTGGAGCTGCGCCTCGAAGACCTGCTGGTGCCGCTGGATGTCGCAGTCATCGGTTGTGTGGTCAACGGGCCGGGTGAGGCCAAAGAGGCTCATGTGGGCCTGACCGGTGGTACGCCGAATTTGATTTACATCGACGGCAAGCCGTCGCAGAAGCTAACGAATGACAATCTGGTGGATGAGCTGGAAAAGCTGATCCGCGAGAAAGCGGCCGAGAAGGTCGCCGCTGACGCAGCGCTGATCGCTCGCGGCTGATTGAACGAATTTAAGGATTTGATGTGAGCAAGTCTCTGCAAGCCATTCGTGGCATGAACGACATCCTGCCGGAGCAGACGCCACTGTGGCGCTACTTCGAAAGCACTGTCGCGCGCCTGCTGGATAACTACGGTTACAAGCAGATCCGCATGCCGATCGTCGAGTTCACCGAGCTGTTCAAACGCTCCATCGGTGAAGTGACCGACATCGTCGAAAAAGAGATGTACACCTTCGAAGACCGCAACGGCGACTCCCTGACCCTGCGTCCGGAAGGCACTGCCGCGTGCGTGCGCGCCGTACTGGAACATGGCATCACCGGTGGTGGCCAAACCCAGAAGCTCTGGTACATCGGCCCGATGTTCCGCCACGAGCGCCCGCAGAAAGGCCGCTATCGCCAGTTCCACCAGATCGGTTGCGAAGTCTTCAACCTTGACGGCCCGGACATCGATGCCGAGCTGATTGTGCTGACCTGGCGCCTGTGGGGCCAACTGGGCATCCGCGATGCGGTCAAGCTCGAACTCAACAGCCTGGGTACCAGCGAGTCCCGGGGCCGCTATCGCGAAGCCCTGGTCGAATACCTGTCGGCTCACCTGGATAAATTGGACGAAGACAGCCAGCGCCGTCTGAAAACCAACCCGTTGCGCGTTCTGGATACCAAGAACGCCGACACCCAGGCGGTATTGGTCAATGCACCGAAAATGGCCGATTACCTGGACGACGAATCCCGCGTGCACTTCGAGGGCCTCAAGGCTCGCCTGGATGCCGCGGGGATTCCCTACGTGATCAACCCCAAGCTGGTGCGTGGCCTCGACTATTACAGCAAGACCGTATTCGAGTGGGTCACCGACAAGCTCGGCGCCCAGGGCACTGTGTGTGCCGGTGGTCGCTACGACGGCCTGGTCGAGCAAATGGGCGGCAAGCCGACTACGGGCGTGGGCTTTGCCATGGGTATCGAGCGACTGATCCTGTTGCTGGAAACCCTTGAACAGGTTCCCGAAGAAATTTCCCGTCAGGTGGACGTGTACCTGTGCGCTTTTGGCGAGGCTGCCGAACTGGCCGCCCTGGCCTTGAGCGAGAAGGTGCGCGACCAACTGCCGAACCTGCGCCTGCAGATCAATGCCGGCGCCGGCAGCTTCAAGAGCCAGTTCAAGAAGGCTGACAAGAGCGGTGCGCTGTACGCACTGATCCTTGGCGATGACGAATTGGCCCAGCAAGTGATAGGTTTCAAACCCCTGCGTGGCCAGGGTGAACAACAGAACGTTGCCTTTGATGCGCTCGCTGCGCACTTGGCCACCTGCGTCGTGCAGGGTTGAAGCTGTCGAACAGCCGAATTTAGCGATTAAGGAGTATTGGGGTGTCGAGTACTGATGATGAGCAACTGGCCGAGTTCAAGGACTGGTGGCAGCGTAACGGCAAGCCCCTGGTCACTGGCGGCCTGCTGGCGTTAGTGGTGGTGTTCGGCTGGCAAGCCTGGACCAAGTATCAGGCCAACCAATCCCAGGGCGCCTCGATCGTTTACCAGCAATTGCTGGAAACTACCCTGACGCCGGACGGCAAGCCTGACCCTGCACAGGTGGCAGACCTGGCCGGCAAGCTGAAAAACGAATTCGGCGGTAGCACCTACGCCCAGTACGGCAGCCTGTTCGTCGCGAAAGTCGCGGTCGATACCGGCAAGCTGGATGACGCAGCCACCGAGCTGAAGGCCATTGCCGACAAGCCGACCAACCCGACCCTGGGTGAAATCGCACGTCAGCGCCTGGCACAGGTATTGGCGGCACAGAACAAGGCTGACGAAGCACTCAAACTGCTCGACGGCGATGCTGACAAGGCATTCGTGGCCACTCGCGAAGAGCTCAAGGGCGACCTGTTGGTCCAATTGGGTCGTACCGACGAAGCCCATGCTGCGTACCAAAAAGCCAAGGCGGCGCTGTCTGATGAAGCGGCGGTCGGTGGCTTACAAATCAAGCTCGACGACTTGGCCAAAGGGGATGCGTGACGTGATCCGTTGGAAACATGCAGCATTGCTGGCTCTGGCCGTTTTGGCCGCGGGTTGCAGCAGCAACAGCAAAAAAGAACTGCCGCCTGCCGAGCTGACCAGCTTCAAGGAAGAAGTGGTCCTGCAAAAACAATGGAGCCAATCCATTGGTGACGGGCAGGGCGACCTCTACAACCTGTTGCAGCCGGCGATCGACGGCGACAACATCGTGGCCACTGATTCCACTGGCGTCGTGGTTGCCATGGATCGCATGAACGGCGACGTCAAGTGGAAGAAAGACCTCGAACTGCCGGTTTCCGGTGGTGTGGGTGTCGGCTACGGCATGGTGCTGATCGGTACGCTCAAAGGTGATGTGGTCGCACTCGACTCCAGCACCGGCGAAGAGAAATGGCGCGCTCGCGTGACCAGTGAAGTGCTCTCGGCGCCAGCGACCAACGGCGATATCGTCGTGGTGCAGACCCAGGATGACCGCGTAATCGGTCTGGATGCCTCCACTGGCGACCAACGCTGGTTGTACGACAGCACCCCGGCGGTGTTGACCCTGCGTGGTACCAGTGGTCCGATTGTGACCAACAATCTCGCTGTGGCTGGCCTGTCGACCGGTAAAGTAGTCGCCCTGGATACCCAGAACGGCGTGCCGGCGTGGGAAACCCGTGTGGCTATCCCGCAAGGCCGTTCCGAGCTGGACCGCGTCGTGGACATCGACGGTGGCCTGCTGCTGTCGGGTGAAACTCTCTACGTGGCCACCTATCAGGGCCGTGTTGCCGCGCTGGACCTGCAAAGCGGCCGCATCAACTGGCAGCGTGATGCTTCCAGCTATGCGGGTGTCGCCCAAGGGTTTGGCAGCGTCTACGTGAGCCTGGCCTCCGGCACCGTTGAAAGTGTCGATGAGCGTTCCACCACTGCACTGTGGAGCAACGACTCGCTGGCTCGCCGCCAACTGTCGGCACCGGAAGTCTTCTCCAGCTACGTAGCAGTCGGTGACTTTGAAGGTTACCTGCACCTGCTGAGCCAGGTGGATGGTCGCTTTGTCGGTCGCCAACGTATCGACAGCGACGGCCTGCGTGCGCGTCCGCTGGTGGTAGGTAACATGCTTTATGTGTATGGCAACGGCGGCAAGCTGGAAGCCCTGACCATCAAGTAAGAACCATGCTTGGGGTAACACCCAGGCGGCCCTGCTTTTGCGGGGCATGCGGCATCTGACGATGCTGCCCCGAGCACCAGCCGCTGCCCTGCAGCGGCTTTTGTATTTTCTGAAATAACGAAGTGGAGAGCCGCATGGTTCCCGTAATCGCCCTGGTGGGCCGACCTAACGTCGGCAAGTCCACCTTGTTCAACCGCCTGACCAGGACTCGCGACGCCATTGTCGGCGACTTGTCCGGTCTGACCCGTGATCGCCAATACGGTGAGGCAAAGTGGCAAGGGCGCTCCTACATTATTGTCGACACCGGTGGTATCTCCGGTGACGAGCATGGCATGGACGAAAAAATGGCCGAGCAGTCGCTGCTGGCCATTGAAGAAGCCGATGTCGTGTTGTTCCTGGTGGACGCCCGCGCGGGCTATACCGCCGCTGACCAGATGATTGGCGAGCACCTGCGCAAGCGCAACAAGCGTTCCTATCTGGTCGCCAACAAGATCGACAACATCGATCCTGAGGCGGCCCGTGCCGAATTCAGCCCGATGGGCCTGGGTGATGCGATCCCGGTCGCGGGTGCCCACGGCCGTGGCATCACCCAGATGCTGGAAATCGCCCTGCGCGACTTCCCCAAGGATGATGTCGAGGAAGAAGAGGGCGAGGAAGAGATCGTCGCTGAAGGCGAGGAAGCCAAGCGCATTCCTGGCCCGAGCGAAAAAGACGGTATCAAGATCGCTATCATCGGCCGCCCGAACGTCGGCAAGTCGACCCTGGTCAACCGTATGCTCGGTGAAGACCGCGTTATCGTCTACGACCAGCCCGGCACCACTCGCGACAGTATCTACATCCCGTTCGAGCGTAACGACGAGAAGTACACGCTGATCGACACCGCCGGTGTGCGCAAGCGCGGCAAGATCCACGAAGAAGTTGAAAAGTTCTCCGTGGTCAAAACCCTGCAAGCGATCAAAGACGCCAACGTGGTGATCTTCGTGATAGACGCCCGCGAAGGCGTGGTGGACCACGACCTCAACTTGCTGGGCTTTGCCCTGGAAGCCGGTCGGGCCCTGGTGATCGCGATCAACAAGTGGGACGGCATGACGCCGAGCGAGCGCGATTTCGTCAAGATCGAACTGCAGCGTCGGTTGTTCTTCGTCGAGTTCGCCGATATCCACTTTATCTCGGCACTGCACGGTACTGGCGTGGGTAACCTCTACGCCTCGGTACAGAACTCGTTCAAGTCCGCGGTCACCCGCTGGCCGACCAACCGTCTGACCCAGATCCTCGAAGACGCCGTGGGCGAGCACGCACCGCCGATGGTCAACAACCGTCGGATCAAACTGCGTTACGCCCACTTGGGTGGTGCCAACCCGCCGATTATCGTGATCCACGGTAACCAGATCGAGAAGGTGCCCAAGTCCTACGTGCGTTACTTGGAAAACACTTACCGCCGAGTCTTGAAACTGGTCGGTACGCCGATCCGTATCGAGTTCAAGGGTGGCGAGAACCCATACGAAGGCAACAAGAACACACTGACCGACCGTCAGGTGAACAAGAAGCGTCGTTTGATGACTCACCACAAGAAGGCCGACAAGAAGCGCCGTGACAAGAAATAACGGCAGCTTTGCGTTGTAAGCGATACGCTGCAAGAGAGGGCTCCTTTGGAGCCCTTTTTTGTGCGCGGCCGTTTGTGCCTTGACCCGGTGCAATTGGCAGCTTAAAACTTGGGGCTCACCTGCAGGGGCCTCCGATGATCACCAGCAAGCTGCCGAATGTCGGCACGACCATTTTCACCACCATGTCGCAACTTGCGGCTGAAACCGGCGCGCTCAACCTGTCCCAGGGTTTCCCGGATTTCAATGGCCCGCAAGGTTTACTCGATGCAGTGGGCAAGCATATCGCTCTGGGTCACAACCAGTACGCGCCCATGACCGGCTTGCCCGTGTTGCGTCAGCAGGTGGCCGCCAAGATTGCTCGCAGTTATGGCGCCGCAGTCGATGCCGACAGCGAGGTGACCATCACTCCTGGCGCCACCGAGGCGATCTTCTGCGCGATCCAGGCGGTGATTCGCAGTGGCGATGAAGTCATCGTGTTCGACCCCAGCTACGACAGCTATGAGCCCTCGGTGGAGCTGGCCGGTGGTCGTTGCGTTCATGTGCAACTGAGTCTGGACGGTTTTGCCCTCGACTTCGAGCAGATCAAGGCGGCGCTGTCGCCGCGCACCCGCATGATCATCATCAACTCGCCACATAACCCCACTGGTGCGCTGATCAGCCGCGCCGAGCTGGACCAGTTGGCCGAACTGATCCGCGACCGCGATATCTACCTGGTCAGCGATGAGGTCTACGAACACCTGGTGTTCGACGGTGTGCCTCACGTCAGCATATTGGCCCATCAGGAGCTGTATCAGCGCGCCTTCGTGGTCAGCTCCTTCGGCAAGACCTATCACGTGACCGGCTGGAAAACCGGTTACGTGGTCGCGCCGCCGGCTCTGACTGCCGAACTGCGCAAGGTGCATCAATATGTCAACTTTTGCGGCGTGACCCCTTTGCAGTACGCTTTGGCTGACTTCATGGCTGATCACCCGGAGCATGTCGAAGAACTGCCGGCCTTTTACCAGGCCAAGCGCGACATGTTTTGCGACCTGCTGGGGCCATCCCGCTTCAGTTTTACCCGGGTGAGCGGCACTTATTTCCAACTGGTGGATTACTCACAGATTCGCCCAGACCTGGATGACATTGCCATGTCCTTGTGGATGACCCGCGAACACGGCGTGGCGACCATACCGGTCTCGGTGTTCTACCAGCACCCACCCCAAGGCCAGCGCCTGGTGCGTCTGTGCTTTGCCAAACGCGAGGAGACGCTGCAACAAGCAGCCGAAAAGCTATGCGTGATCTGAGTGCACTGCCCAATCTGAACATCGCCCTGATTCAGACCAGCCTGGTGTGGCATGACCGTCAGGCTAACCTTGAGCATTTTGAGCTGCTGCTGGAGCAGGCCAATGGTGCGGACCTGATCATACTGCCGGAGATGTTCACCACCGGTTTCTCCATGGAGTCAGCCACCCTCGCCGAGCCGGAAAAGGGGCCGACCCATCACTGGCTCCAGGCGCAGGCAACCAAATACAACGCGGTGATCACTGGCAGCGTGATTATCCAGGCCGCCGACGGTAGCCACCGCAACCGCCTGTTGTGGGCAAGGCCGGATGGCGAGGTGCTGCATTACGACAAGCGTCACCTGTTCCGCATGGCCGGTGAGCACGATCACTACACCCCCGGCGAACGCCAGGTGCAGTTTGAGTTAAAGGGCTGGCGCATTCGCCCACTGATTTGCTACGACCTGCGCTTCCCGGTATGGAGTCGCGATGCCCAGGACACCGACTTGCTGCTGTACACCGCTAATTGGCCCGGTGCACGTCGTCAGCATTGGAACCGCTTGTTGCCGGCGCGGGCGATTGAAAACCTGTGCTATGTGGCTGCCGTGAATCGGGTAGGCACGGATGGCAAAGGATTTGCCTATACAGGCGACAGCCAGGTGCTGGATTTCCAGGGTGAAACCTTGCTGAGTGCAGGGGAGGCGGACGGGGTGTTCCAGGTGATTCTGGATGCAGCGGAGCTGGCTGCTTATCGCACCAGGTTTCCAGCGAACCTGGATGCCGATAGCTTTCAGTTTGTCTGATAAACCGCTATCGGGAGCAAGCCCCCTCCCACTTTGATTTGCGAATACATTCAAATGTGGGAGGGGGCTTGCTCCCGATAGGGCCATCAGCGCCACCATAACCCCAAAGCAAAAAGGCCCCTGGATTCACACCCAGGGGCCTTTCACATTTCAGCAGCCGATTACGCCGCTTTGGCTTCCAACTGGCTCAGCGAGCGGTTCAGCGCACTGAACAGCGCCTTGAAGCTGGCGGTGGTGATGTTTTCATCAATGCCCACACCATGCACCGGACGTTCGCCGTTCACGCGCAGTTCAATGTAGGCGGCCGCCTTGGCATTGGTGCCCGCACCGATGGCATGTTCGTTGTAGTCCATGATCTCCACGCCAATCGGCAGGCCGGCCACCAAGGCTTCCAGCGCGCCGTTGCCTTTGCCTTTCCAGTGCAGGTTGGTTTCGCCCTGGCCCTTGCCGGAAACTTCCACCTCGACAAAGCTGTTGCCGTTCTCTTCCTGCAGGCGATGGCTGACCAGCGCGTACGGGGTGTTGGCTTGCAGGTATTCACGCTGCAGCAAGGCGTAGATCTGCGGCGCAGTCATCTCAAGGCCCACGCGGTCGGTTTCGGCCTGCACAACCTGGCTGAACTCGATCTGCATACGACGCGGCAAGCTGATGTCGTATTCCTGTTCCAGCAGGTAGGCGATGCCACCTTTGCCCGACTGGCTGTTTACACGAATCACCGCTTCGTAGCTGCGGCCAATGTCCGCCGGGTCGATCGGCAAGTACGGCACTTCCCACAGCGCATCGTCTTTCTGCTGGGAGAAGCCTTTGCGGATCGCGTCCTGGTGGGAGCCGGAAAACGCGGTGTGTACCAGGTCGCCCACATAAGGATGACGCGGGTGCACCTGGATCTGGTTGCACTCTTCAACGACTTTGCGCACACCGTCGATATCGGAGAAGTCCAGTTGCGGGTCCAGGCCCTGGGTGTACATGTTCAGGGCCACGGTCACCAGGTCGACGTTGCCGGTACGCTCGCCGTTGCCGAACAGGCAGCCTTCGACGCGGTCGGCGCCGGCCATCAGGCCCAGTTCGGTGGCGGCGACGCCGGTGCCGCGATCGTTATGGGTGTGCAGGCTGATGATCACACTGTCACGACGGTTGATATGGCGACCGAACCACTCGATCTGGTCGGCATAGATGTTCGGTGTGGCGCATTCAACGGTGGCCGGCAGGTTGAGGATCATCTTGTGCTGGGGCGTCGGGTTCCACACCTCGATCACTGCGTCGCAGACTTCCTTGGCGAACTCCAACTCAGTGGCGCTGAACGTTTCCGGGGAGTATTCGAAGGTCCACTGGGTTTCAGGCTGTTGGGCGGCGTATTTGACGAACAGTTTGGCCGCGTTGACGGCGATAGCCTTGATGCCATCCTTGTCCTGGTTGAACACGATGCGGCGGAACGACGGCGACGTGGCGTTGTACAAGTGCACGATGGCCTTCTTGGCGCCGCGCAGGGATTCGAAGGTGCGTGCGATCAAGTCTTCACGGCCCTGGGTCAGCACCTGGATGGTGGTGTCCTCGGGGATGTGGTTGTCTTCGATCAGGGTGCGCACGAAGTCGAAGTCGGTTTGCGAGGCGGCCGGGAACGAGGCTTCGATTTCCTTCACGCCTACAGATACCAGGGTCTTCCAGAAACGCAGCTTTTTCGCGGCGTCCATCGGCTCGATCAGCGACTGGTTGCCATCCCGCAGGTCAGAACTGCACCAGATCGGCGCGGTGGTGATGGTCTTCGATGGCCAGGTGCGGTCCGGAATATCAATGGTCGGGAACGCGCGGTACTTCGACGACGGGTCTTTGAGCATGCTCATCGGGAAATCCTTTGTTGTAGGGGCCGAGAAAAGGCGGCCTGCCGTGAAACTGTTTTTGGGGAGAAAGCTTGGGACGAGGCAGATCGATTCAGCCTGGCAGTCGTGCGCTGACGAGGCACAGGCTGCGGTGCTGGCGAAGCTGAATGAGGGTGTGAGAGGTTTTCATAAGCTCAACCCTAACCGCAGGGGTGAAAGATGGCAAGCAGTCGATAAAAATTGAGATAAGTTCTGCTCTGTGCAGAATAAACGAGATTTTATGCTGGTTTTGAAGTTGATATCTGGTTTTAATTGCGCGCCGGTGATGGGGCGCGCAATCGCGTGTTTCAGGGTTGGAATGCGCCGATAAAGATAGCCGGGTCAACCCGTGCATCGTTCAGGCTGACGTTCCAGTGCATGTGCGGCCCCGTCGCCCGTCCGGTCGAACCCACCTTGCCCACGACCGCACCGCGCACCAGTTGCTGGCCCACCTTCACGTCGATCTTCGACATATGGCAGAACATGCTGATAAAGCCCTGGCCATGGTCGACGAATACCGTGTTGCCATTGAAGAAGTAATTGCCAACCAGAATCACCTTGCCGTTCGCGGGCGTCTTGATCGGCGTACCGGCCGGCACGGCGAAGTCGAGGCCCGAATGCGGGTTGCGCTCTTCACCGTTGAAGAAGCGCCGCACCCCGAACTTGCTCGACAACGGGCCGTTCACCGGTTTGTCCAGCACCAGGTTGCTCGGCAGGGTGGGGCTGAAACTGCGGTAAGCCTTGAGCTGTACCGCCAACTCGCCTTCGATGCGCTTGAGCTGGGCTGGGTCAGGGTTGACCTGGCTTTTATTCTTCAGCGTGATGCGCTGTTCCGGGTACTTCTTGTAACCGACGATAAACGGCAAGTTGCGTCCGCCGCTGCTGATGCGCTCGTTACCAGGCTTGACCGTCAACGGGATACCGACGATGGCTAGCCAGTTGTCCTGTTCTTTGACCACCAGCACCGGTTTGCCTTGGTATGTGGCTTTGGGCGCCGTGGCGGCAGGTCCAAGTTCGACCACGGCCACACCACCGGGCACCGGTTTGTTCAAGGTGCGGGTGATATAGCTGTCCGCGTAGGTATTCATGGACAGGCACAGCAGCAACAAACTCAGTAGACGTGGCATCAATCAATCCAGTAGCGAAAGGGTGACGGGTGTCAGGTGATTGTCTTCCACCCGCACTTGCAGTTGACCTTCACCCAGGCGCGCGGTCAGGCGCTGGCCGGTGTGGGTTTGTGCGGCATTGCGAATCGCCTGGCCGCGTTCATCCAGCAGGATGCTGTAGCCACGGCCCAGGGTCGCCAGCGGGCTGACCACCTGCAACGTCTGCACCTGGCTTTGCAGTTGCAGGCGTCGGGCCTTGAGACCTTCGCGCATGGCTCGGGGCAGGCGTTCGGCGAGGCTGTCCAGGCGCTGGCGCAACAGCGCCAATTGGCGGCCCGGATGCTGGCCGGCGAGGCGGGTCTCCAGGCGAATCAAGCGCTCGCGACGGGTATTGAGGCCGCGCTCGAAGGCGCGGCGCATACGCATGTCCAGGTCATCCAGACGTTGTGCCTGCTGGCGCAAGCGCTCGCCCGGGTGACGCAGGCGCCGGGCCATGCCTTCCAGGCGCAGGCGGCTGTGGCTCAGGCGGTTGCGCATCAGCATCACCAGGCGCCGATGCAGGTTGTCTACCTGGCGCACCAGATGGCTGGCGTCCGGTGCCAGCAGCTCGGCGGCGGCGGAGGGCGTCGGAGCGCGCACGTCCGCCACGAAGTCGCTGATCGACACATCGGTTTCATGCCCGACGGCGCTGACGATGGGCGTGACGCAGGCGTCCACCGCTCGGGCCACGGCTTCTTCGTTGAAGCACCAGAGATCTTCCAGTGAGCCGCCGCCACGGGCCAGGATCAGCGCGTCGAAGCCGCGGGCATCGGCGAGTTTGAGCGCCCGCACGATCTGCGGGATCGCCTCGCGGCCCTGCACAGCGGTCGGGATCAGTGTCAGTTCAATGTTCGGCGCCCGGCGGCGGAACACACTGATGATGTCGCGAATCACCGCGCCGGTCGGCGAACTGATGATGCCGATACGTCGCGGGTGCGCGGGCAGCGGCACCTTGCGCTCGGCGCTGAACAGGCCTTCGGCGCTGAGCTTTTCCTTCAAGGCATCGAAGGCCAGGCGCAGCGCGCCATCGCCGGCAGGTTCCACGGTATCGAGGATCAGTTGATAGTCGCCACGCCCCTCGAACAACGAGACCTTGCCACGCACTTTGACCGCCAGGCCGTCCTTCAACGCCTGGCGCACGCGTGCAGCGTTGTTGCGAAACAGCGCGCAACGCACCTGGGCCCCGCTGTCCTTGAGGGTGAAATACACATGGCCGGAAGCCGGGCGGGCGAGGTTGGAGATCTCGCCTTCCACCCAGATATTGGTGAACACGTCTTCCAGCAACACCCGCGCGCGGCCGTTGAGCTGGCTGACAGTCAGGACTTCGCGGTCCAGGCCCAGACGGGCAAAAGGATCTTTAATCATGGGCGGCAGTTTATAGGCATTCGTGCAGGGTTTGACAGAACTGCTCTACCAGCGCGTTCGGCGCCTGCGCGCAGGCGAGGGCCACGGTGCTATGGCAGTCCGGGTCGGCCAGGGGTAAAAAGTGCAGGTTGGCGGGGGCGATGTCCTGCATGGATTTTGGTAACAAGGCAATGCCGAAACCGGCCTGGATCAATTGCAACTGCGTGGTCTTGCGCGACATCACCCGTGCGGCCCTGGGGAAAAATCCTGCACGCATGCACAGTTCGGCCGACAGATAACTCAGCCCGCCGCGTTGGGGATGGGGGATCGAGATAAACGCTTGGTCCTTTAGCTGCGCCAACTCCACCGGCGCGTCGCTGCGCGCCAACGGATGATTCGGCGGCACCGCCAGCACCAACGGCTCCGTGTACAACGGCAGCACACGCACGCCGTCGCGCTGGCGCAGTACGGGCAAGCGCAGCAGGCCGACGTCCAGGCGACCCTCGGCGATGTCCTCCAACTGGGCTTCGGAGGAGAGCTTGGCGATATCCACCGATACTCCAGGGCAGCGCTCTAGCCAGGTGCTGATGCCGTGCAATAACGCGCCGCTCATCGGCACTGTGCTCGAGTGACTCAGGCACAGCGTGCCAAGCTGGCCATTGCCTACTAGGGTCGCCACTTCGCTGGCCTTGAGCAACTCACTCAGCAAATTGCGCGCCCGTGGGTAGAACGCTTCACCGGCCGCTGTGAGCCGCGGTTGGCGTGCGGTGCGTTCGAACAATGGGGTTTGCAGTTGATTTTCCAGTTCCTTGATCTGCCGGCTCAAGGCCGACTGCGCCACAAACAGGCGTTCGGCCGCGGCACTGAAGCTGCCGCTCTCGGCGATTTCGACGAAGTAACGCAGTTGCCGCGTGGAGATCACGAGTCATGCCTTTTTGAGATGAGTGGCTAGCTTTGAAGATATTAGTCGCAACAGTCGCCAATGGCTAAAGTGAAGGCCATGTCCAACAAGGGATAACCCATGAGCCTGGTTGAGTTGATGAGTCAGTGGTCGTTCGGGGCTGTGGATTGGCTGGTGATCGGCCTGGGTGTGGTGCTGGCCTATGTGGTGTTTGGCATTGCCGGGTTCGGGACGGCCTTGGTCGCCGGGCCGATCCTGATTGTGTTTATGCCGCTGTCGAAGATCATCCCGTTGCTGGTGCTTCTCGACTTTGTCGCGGCGTTTGGCGGCTTGCTGCAAACGCGGCGCGATGTGAACAAACCAGAATTGCTGCGACTGCTGCCGTGCATGGCCGTCGGCTGCAGCCTGGGCGTAGTGTTTTTGCTCAACCTGCATTCGGACCTGTTGCTGTTGTTGATGGGGTTGTTTATCAGCGCCTATGCCCTTTATAGCCTGGCGGTGAAAGCCCGGCCGACGCAGCTGGCAGCGGGGTGGGCGATCCCTACGGGCACCGTCGGCGGCCTGTTTGGCGCGTTGTTTGGCAGTGGCGGCTTTTTATATGCCATCTATCTCAATAGCCGATTATCCAAGGACGCGGCGCGGGCCACGCAAAGCGCGCTGATCAGTTGCAGCACGGTCGTGCGTTTGAGTCTGTTCCTGATTGCCGGCGTGTATGCAGATTTGCCGTTATTGATGTTGGCGGTTTGCCTGTTGCCGGCGATGGCCCTGGGGCTGTGGTGTGGACGCAGGCTGACGATGCGGCTGTCCCGTGAGGCGTTCGTGCGGTTGGTGACATGGTTGGTATTGGCCAGTGGTATTGCGTTGATCGGGCGGTATGTGAGTACTTGACCTGATTTTTTCAGGGATTAAGCTGCCGTCCTCCCGGGCGTCATCGCGGGCAAGCCCGGCTCCCACATTGGAATGCGATCAACTGTGGGAGCCGGGCTTGCCCGCGATGGCGCCAATAGCCACACCGCAGGACTCCCATGAACTCCCAAAGCATCCTTGTCCCGAAAATCTCCACCTTGCCCGTCCACGAACCCCGCGCCCGGGCGATTGTGCGCTGGCTGGTGCGCAAGAACATCATCAAGGAAGAGCTCACCACTTGCGGGCGTACCGGCAACCGCATGGGCTACGCCCTGGCCGATGGCGCCCGCGCCGTGGTGCTGCACCCTGAAGCGCTGCCGTTCAACGAGCCGGTCAATGGCCTGGAGATCATCTACAAGCGTTGCATCTACACGCCGGCCAAGGGGTTCCTTGAAGAAGCCGGCTGCCCGGAATGCCTGAAGGAAGTTGGCGAGGCGCTGTTCGAAAGCCTGGAAGACTGGATGCCTGGTCACACCGACAACTTCACCTGCCCGCTGTGTGGGCATGAAGATGACATCAACGGCTTTCTGTTCCTGCAGGAATGCGGGTTTTCCAACCTGGGGTTCATCTTCAACAACTGGGCGGAGGCGGGGTTCAAGCAGAGCTTTATCGACGAATTTGCCGATTGGTTGGACCAGAAAATGAGCTGGGTCAAAGTCGAGCTTTAATCCTTCTATCAGTATTACCAAGTTTGTCAGAGTTTTACATTGAGCCGGGCAGGGTGCATGTATATAATGGCGCGCTTCCATTTTCCCGCTCGGGAGCCCCCGCGATGCTGCGTATCAGCCAAGAAGCTCTGACATTCGACGACATTCTCCTAGTGCCCGGTTATTCCGAGGTGCTTCCTAACGAAGTCAGTCTCAAGACCCGCCTAACCCGTGGCATCGAGCTGAATATTCCCCTGGTTTCCGCTGCCATGGACACCGTCACCGAAGCCCGTCTGGCCATTGCCATGGCTCAGGAAGGCGGCATCGGCATCATCCACAAGAACATGACTATCGAGCAGCAAGCTGCCGAAGTGCGCAAGGTCAAGCGTTACGAAGCCGGTGTGGTGAAAGATCCAATCACCATCGAAGCCGACGCCACCGTGCGTGACCTGTTCGAACTCACTCGCATGCACAACATCTCCGGCGTCCCGGTGCTGCACGATGGCGACCTGGTCGGCATCGTCACTTCCCGTGACGTGCGTTTCGAGAACCGCCTTGAAGTCACCGTCCGTGAAGTGATGACGCCTAAAGAGCGCCTCGTTACTGTCAAGGAAGGCGCCGACAAGAACGATGTGCGCGAACTGCTGCACAAGCACCGCATCGAGCGCGTGCTGATTGTCGACGACAAATTCGCCCTCAAGGGCATGATGACCGTCAACGATATCGAAAAAGCCAAGGCTTACCCGCTGGCCAGCAAGGATGACCAAGGTCGTCTGCGTGTCGGTGCTGCAGTCGGCACCGGTAAAGACACTGGCGACCGCGTTTCGGCGCTGGTTGCTGCCGGTGTTGACGTGGTGGTGGTCGACACCGCCCACGGCCACTCCAAAGGCGTGATCGACCGCGTACGCTGGGTCAAGCAGAACTTCCCTGAAGTGCAGGTGATCGGCGGCAACATCGCCACCGGCGCTGCCGCCAAGGCCCTGGCCGAAGCCGGCGCCGATGCGGTCAAGGTCGGTATCGGCCCTGGCTCGATCTGCACCACGCGCATCGTCGCCGGTGTGGGCGTGCCGCAGATCAGCGCCATCGCCAACGTCGCCGCCGCCCTTGAAGGCACAGGCGTGCCGTTGATCGCCGACGGCGGCATCCGTTTCTCCGGTGACCTGTCCAAGGCCATCGTGGCCGGTGCTTCCTGCGTGATGATGGGCTCGATGTTCGCCGGTACCGAAGAAGCGCCTGGCGAGATCGAACTGTTCCAGGGCCGTTCGTACAAGGCTTACCGTGGCATGGGTTCGCTGGGCGCCATGTCCCAGGCGCAAGGTTCTTCCGATCGTTACTTCCAGGACTCCTCGGCAGGCGCCGAGAAGCTCGTACCGGAAGGTATCGAAGGCCGTGTGCCGTACAAAGGCACCCTGAGCGCGATCATCCATCAACTGATGGGCGGCCTGCGTTCCTCGATGGGCTACACCGGCAGCGCCGACATCGAAGAAATGCGCACCAAGCCAGAGTTCGTACGGATCACCGGCGCAGGCATGGCTGAATCCCATGTCCACGACGTGCAGATCACCAAGGAAGCGCCAAACTACCGTGTAGGTTGAACCTTCCAGCAAAATGTTAAGTAACCGGGGCTGTTCTTTCAGCCCCGAGTTGTTTCTGATTCATTAGACGAGACTGACTTCATGGCCCTCGACATTCACGCCCATCGCATCCTGATCCTCGATTTCGGTTCCCAGTACACCCAGCTGATCGCCCGCCGCGTGCGTGAAATCGGCGTGTACTGCGAACTGCACCCGTTCGACATGGATGACGCAGCGATCCGCGAATTCGCCCCTAAAGGCGTCATCCTCGCCGGTGGCCCCGAGTCCGTGCACGAAGCCAACAGCCCGCGTTGCCCGCAAGCGGTATTCGACCTGGGCGTACCGGTGTTCGGTATCTGCTACGGCATGCAAACCATGGCCGAACAACTGGGCGGCAAGGTGGAAGGCTCCGAGCTGCGTGAATTCGGTTATGCCCGTGTGGACGTGGTCGGCAAGAGCCGCCTGCTGGACGGCATCGAAGACCACATCGACGCCGACGGCCTGTTCGGCCTCGACGTCTGGATGAGCCACGGTGACAAGGTCACCAAGATGCCGGAAGACTTCCACATCCTGGCCAGCACCCCGAGCTGCCCGATCGCTGGCATGTTCAGCGACGAGCGTCGTTACTACGGCGTGCAGTTCCACCCGGAAGTGACCCACACCAAGCAAGGCGGGCGCATCCTGTCGCGCTTCATTCTCGACATCTGCGAGTGTGAAGCCCTGTGGACCCCGTCGAAAATCGCTGAAGACGCCATCGCTCAGGTGCGCGCCCAGGTCGGTACCGACAACGTGTTGCTCGGCCTGTCCGGCGGCGTGGACTCCTCGGTAGTTGCTGCCTTGCTGCACAAGGCCATCGGCGACCAGCTGACCTGCGTATTCGTCGACAACGGCCTGCTGCGCCTGCACGAAGGCGAGCAAGTGATGGCCATGTTCGCCGAGAACATGGGCGTCAAGGTGATCCGCGCCAACGCCGAGGAACAGTTCCTCAACAACTTGGCCGGCGAGTCCGACCCGGAGAAGAAGCGCAAGATCATCGGTCGTACCTTCATCGACGTCTTCGATGCCCAGTCCAACAAACTGGACAACATCAAGTACCTCGCCCAGGGCACCATCTACCCAGACGTGATCGAGTCGGCCGGCGCCAAGAGCGGCAAGGCCCACGTGATCAAGTCCCACCACAACGTGGGTGGCCTGCCTGAGGAAATGAACCTCAAGCTGGTAGAACCGCTGCGCGAGCTGTTCAAGGACGAAGTCCGCCGTCTGGGCCTGGAACTGGGCCTGCCGTACGACATGGTCTACCGCCACCCATTCCCAGGCCCGGGCCTGGGCGTGCGTATCCTCGGTGAAGTGAAAAAGGAATACGCCGACCTGCTGCGTCGCGCCGACCACATCTTCATTGAAGAACTGCGCAAGGCCGACTGGTACCACAAGGTCAGCCAGGCGTTCGTGGTGTTCCAGCCGGTGAAATCGGTTGGCGTTGTAGGCGATGGTCGTCGTTACGCATGGGTTGTTGCGTTGCGTGCCGTAGAGACGATCGACTTCATGACAGCGCGTTGGGCACACCTGCCGTACGAACTGCTGGAAACTGTCAGCGGCCGTATCATCAATGAAATCGAAGGCATTTCGCGCGTGACGTATGACGTGTCGAGCAAGCCGCCGGCGACGATTGAGTGGGAATGATCGGACGTCCGGCATTGTCCGGCACGATCTAGCAAGAAATGCCCTGGAGCCCGCGTAATTGCGGGCTTTTGGCTTTTTTGGTCTGGCAAATTCTGGCAGCTTTGTGCATCGCCAAGCACCGTGTTTGTATGGCATGGTACGGGGCATTGACTGAGCCAAATGCCATGTTCGGTGCTCGATACCATGTCGCCCTAGTAGGGAAGGGCATGGTATCAAATCTCATCATCAGCCCGGTTTTATTGGGTTTTATCGCGGTGTATGAGTGCTTTTCTGAGCATGGTATTTTTTCCATGGAATCCGTAACTGCCATGCTGACCGATACCAAGCTGCGTAACCTCAAACCGCAAGAAAAACTCTACAAGGTGAACGACCGCGACGGGCTGTACGTGGCCGTCACTGCTGCCGGTTCCATCTCATTTCGTTACAACTACTCAATCAATGGCCGTCAGGAGACCATCACGTTCGGTCGTTATGGCGTGGGTGGCATCACACTTGCGGAAGCCAGAGAGCGCCTGGGCGAGGCTAAAAAGATGGTTTCGGCGGGTAAGTCACCTGCCAAAGAGAAAGCCCGTGCCAAGGCACGCACTAAAGGGGCAGAGACGTTTGATGCTTGGGCTGAGAAATGGCTACGTGGGTATCAGATGGCTGACTCAACCCGGGACATGCGCCGATCGGTTTACGAGCGCGAGCTAAAGCCGCACTTCGGTAATCAGAAACTGGTGGAAATCAATCATGAGGATCTGCGAACGCTGACAGATGCAATTGTGGAGCGTGGAGCTCCAGCCACGGCCGTGCACTCCCGCGAGATTGTGATGCAGGTGTTCCGATGGGCGATAGAGCGTGGCCAGAAGGTTGAGAATCCGGCTGATCTGGTGCGTCCTGCAAGCATCGCTAAATTCGAGCCACGTGATCGCGCTCTAGGGCCTGACGAAATCGCGTTGATGTATCAGTACCTGGGCCGCATCGGCACTGCCTCATCCGTGAGAGTCGCCGCTAAGCTGCTGTTGCTGACCATGGTTCGCAAAAGTGAATTGACCAACGCTACCTGGAACGAAATCAATTTCAGCGAAGCCCTGTGGACTATTCCGAAAGAGCGGATGAAGCGGCGCAATCCCCATTTGGTGTTCTTATCTCAGCAGGCGCTGGATTTTTTCATTGCTCTGAAGACGTTTGCCGGTGGTTCGGATTACGTCTTTCCCTCTCGGTACGATTCCGATTTGCCAATGAGCACCGCGACGATCAATCAGGTGCTGACGCTGACCTATCGGCTCGCGCAGAAAGAGGGGAAGCCGTTGAGCAAGTTCGGACCGCATGATTTGAGGCGGACATCGAGCACGCTGCTGCATGAAGCGGGTTATAACTCAGACTGGATTGAGAAGTGCCTTGCGCACGAGCAGAAGGGCGTACGGGCCGTCTATAACAAGGCCGAATACCGCGATCAGCGTCGGGCGATGTTGCAGGATTGGGCGGATATGATTGACGAGTGGACGCTTAACCGGCCACGTCGAAGCAACGTCGGCAAAGAATGAAGTTAGAATTTTCGATCTTATGATGATGGCTGCTTTCGAGTTCGTCGTCTGATGGCCGCAGATACTGCTTGGCGTGATACGCCAAGTTGCCGGGCAATTTCAGCCTGATTGGTAATGCCTTGATTCAGCAAGTCATCCACCGAGCTTGTTGGTGACTTGAGTATCTGGAGCTGGCTATAGGCCGTTTTCCTGACCTCAGCCCATGTCTCTATATCCCACCTCGGGAGAACAGCAGCTCCTTGGGACCAGATTTTTGCAATTAAATCCTCATACTCTAATGCATACCTCCGGTCGCGCTGATAAGCGCGCCGAGCTTCATTGCTACGTCGCGGGTTATGAGCCTCACAGTAAAGTTTGCTCGGTCTCGATGCGCCTTCGGAATGGCTCGGTAAAGCCGCAGGCCACATTAACTCGCCCTGGCACGTCCAGGTAGAAACGAGCATTCGACGCTCGACGTGCTCACGGAATGCTTCTACCGAAAAGTCTCCACGTAATTCCTGCCAGTCGCAGTATCTCCCCAGCATACGAGAGGCTTCGTATTTGCCGAACTCTCCCTCCAATGCCCGTTCGTAGCGAGCGACCAAGTTAGCGGTTTTTTCCTGAGCATCTATACGCATAGAGTTTGTTAGCGGCACTGCTTTGAGATTTCCGCGCTCCAGACGCTTGAACACTTTTGGCGCCGCCATGCTGATCGCATATTCGGTAGACCGCCAGCACAGTTCGCAGAAGCCCCAATCGTACTGACTGCTCAACTTCGACCGGATGCGATCAGACGACGTATCGCTTTCTCTAACCAGCATTTGCAGAAGCGGGTCGTAGGTGCTCGACGCTTTTTCGTTTTTTTTCATCGTCTGATGATAGCGCTGAATGACAACCAAATTCTAACTTTTCTGCGCCCTATTTCTGGCGCTAGAGGGCATTGTCAAGCATCTGACAACTCTGAAGGAAAGTGACCTCATGGAGAACAAAGCAAAGAGCAAGACACTCATCAACCGCAAGAAATTGCACGCGATGATCCCGCTTGCTGAGCGCACGATCTACAACATGGAGCAGCGGGGCGAGTTCCCGCGCCGTATCGCGCTAACCAGTCGGAATGTTGCGTGGGATCTGACTGAAATCGAAGAATGGATTGACGCACGTAAATCGTCGGGCATTCACGCGGTTCGTCCCGGAACAGGGGCTTGAATCATGGCTATTGATTTACGGGCGGCGTTCGAGAATGAACCGCCTGTACTGGACTTTATATGGTCCGGTTTTCTCGCGGGAACGGTCGGAGCGCTTGTGGCTCCCGGAGCCACCGGAAAGAGCTTTTGGGCGTTGGAAGCCGCAATGTCCATTGCGTGCTCTGTTGCCGGTGGCGACCTTGTAGGGCTTGGCCCTAAGCGCACTGGACGTGTGGTCTATTTCGCCGGAGAAGACCCGGAAGTCGCGTTGGTGTGCCGCGTTCATGCCATAGGTCAACACCTGAATCAGCAGGCTCGCGAGGCCATCGCGGAGAATCTAACTATCAAGCCCATCATGGGCAAGCTCATGAACGTGATGGATGACCAGCAACGTGCTGACGTAATCAAATTCTGCGATGGTGCCCGGCTGATTGTGCTGGATACCCTGAGTCGGATTCACGACCGGGACGAAAACAGTAACGGAGACATGGCGCGACTTGTCGCCACTCTTGAGCTCGTCGCGGCCTGCACGGGGGCTTCAGTCCTATATCTGCACCACGTCAGCAAGGGAAGCGCCCGCGAAGGCCAGACCGATCAGCAGCAAGCAGCGCGTGGTGCGTCCGCGCTTATCGACAATGCCCGTTGGTGCGGTTTCGTGGCAAAGATGACAAAAGACGAGGCTGAGGGCTTAAGTGATCGGGCTTATGACAGGCACCCCATCGGGGATGACCGGCGAGGGTGCTTTGTACGCTTCGGTGTGTCCAAACAGAACTACGCTGCTACGCAGCTTGATCGTTGGTATTTGAGGCACGGCAGTGGCGTGTTGTTGCCAGTGGACCTGCTGGTAGCTAAACAGGATGGTGGAAAGGGGCGGCACCGTGAGCAAGCATGACTTGACACACGCCCGCCACGACCCCGTGCATTGTCTGGCACCGGGCCTGTTCCGTAGCCTCAAAAAAGGAGAACGAGAGCGTAAGCGCAGCAAGCTAGACGTGGTATATGACTACGGCAATGGTAAGCGTATCGAGTTCAGTGGACCGGAACCGCTGGGGGTCGACGATCTCCGTATTTTGCAAGGACTTGTGGCCATGGCCGGGCCTTATGGCCTTGTACTGTCCCCCGACCCACAGACAGAAGCCGGTCGGCAGCTACGGCTATTCCTTGAGCCAAAGTGGGAAGCAGTCCAGCAGAATGCGATGGTGGTCAAAGGCAGTTATGGGTCGTTGGCCAGCGAAGTGGGCTATGCCAATAAAAACGATACCGAACGAGTACGCGATTGCATCGAGAGGCTCTGGAAAGTCTCCATCATTGCTCAAAACGGAAGTAAACGGCAGGGCTTTCGCCTGTTGTCCGAGTACGCCAGCGACGAGCAGGACGGCAAACTATACGTGGCATTGAACCCTCTGATTGCTCGCGCGATCATGGGCGGGCAACACATCCGCATAAACATGGATGAAGTGAGGGGGCTGCAGACCGATCCCGCCCGTCTGATCCATCAACGTCTATGTGGCTTTATTGACCTCGGCAAGTCGCGGCGGGTCGAGCTGGACACACTTTGTGGCTATGTTTGGCCAGACGAGACGACGAAACCAAATACTATCAAAAAGCGCCGTAAAACCGCACGTAAGGCGTTGGTCGAGTTGGTCGCTGTGGGTTGGAAGCTGGACGAATATGCCAAGGCTAAATGGGAAATCGGGCGTCCCAAGGGCCACGATAACGGCCCCCGCCCCACGTTAACAGTACCCGGCTCCCACGTTTTCAGTACCCAAACCCCACGTTAACGGCACCCGGCCAGTTTCTGAAAACCCAGCAGCGGTAGGTCTTTGCGGGCAGTTTGCGAATTCCATCCAAGATTCTCTAAGAATCTCCAACATGCGCGCTTCGCGCCGCGCCTTGAAGGCGCAGCGCATAGCTTGCTGCTCTTGGTCGGCCTACGGCCGTTGAACACCAAAAGGGAAGGGCACTTGCCGGGTCTCTGCATTGGCCTCGTTGCGAGCAGTGAGACTGTCCGTCGAATACACACCATCAGCGCACCTGAAAAATCGTGTCGTCAGTGCGTTCAGATTTACAACAAAAAAGAAAGGGTAGGGGCAATCGACCCCATGCGGCAGGTAAAGCAGCCGCAAATCCGGTCTTTGCCGCGTGGTGCAGCCACTTCCAGGAGGTTGACATAAAGGGTGGCCTTTTGGCTTATCGTCCAGTGCGCGACCCTTCAGGGCGTCTGAGTGTGTAATAGACGGGGCCGACCACTGCTCTCCTTTTGGTGTCCACAAAAAAGCCCTGCATGTGCAGGGCTTGGGTTTAAGAGAGTTAGAGTTGAGGCTACTTTCTGTTGTTCGACGTATCAGCACGCACTTGATCGAGCTGTGCAGCTTGTCGTTTACTGCCGAATAGAGGCAACCGGTTGTAGGATTGAGCCGCGCCTAACAGACCAACTGCCACAGGCAGGGCCAGCGGGCTGATCCGGGACTGCAATGCATAGTAATGCTTCCCGACAGCTTCCAGTTTTGCACCATGGCCACGCGAGCGTAGCCAGCGGCCGAGGAGCTGCATACCAAAGGCGTAAGCAGTGGCAAACACACAAAAAAGGATAAATTCGATCATTAGGGACGCTCCGTTTTGTTAGTGTCGTTTTGGGATTGAGTAGGTACTGCCGCTGGCTCTTGAGCCGGGCGAATGATGTTAGACGTCTCGCTTGCTTCAATGCTGTTATCACTACAGCTACCAGAACCACTATCGACCTGGCTTTGAACACCACCAAACCCGCCACCCATGCTTGCCGCGCCTTCCATGCCGGGCACAGAGATAGCAAAAAGGATGCCTGCGCCTCGCGTTAGCGCGTTGGCCACCTGATGTCCGCTAATGCCGCCGCTACCCTCCTGCGCGTCGCCAGTGCATTGTTGGGAAGCTTGCGGGGTTGATGAACGACCGCCGCCTTGAACCCCTTGTGGGGTCGCGGCGGCCTCGCCATTGGGATCGTTCCCGTTGCCTTGCGCCGCTTGCCCGGCCTGTTTGGCCGCTTGCTGTACGCCTTGGCTTGACAGCGGAACTGGGCCGCTACCGCTAGGGCCACCAGAGGCGCTCCCCCCGACCTTGGCACCAGCCGATTTAGCGGCAGAACTGCCGCCAGTGCCAGAACCGACGCCCGCGCTACCCGCGCCAGTGCTGACTGCGCCACCACCTGCACCGGCCGCACTACTACCACCGGCAAAGCTGGAATTGATCGATGCGGCAAGGCCACCACTACCGGATGCCGCACTTGCAGCACTAGCACCACTACCGGCAGCGCCGAGTGCCCCTGCGGCTGCCGGAGCTGCGGCGCCTGCGGTCGCAATAGTGGCCACTGCGGCGGCTGCACCAGCCGCACCAGCCGCAGCCATACCACCGAGAGAGCTGCCACCACCCATAGACGAGCCGTTAATCATGCCCGCTATCAAATCAGGGATGGTTTTGGTTAGGTAAGCGCACATCAACGACAATCCAACCAAAGTCATCAGAGAAGCCTCATCATTGGTATAAGCAGCTTGCCACTTCTCAGCTACAGACAAAATCAGGCCAACTATCAGCGTCACTATGAATAACTTAGCACCCACAGAAACGGTGTAGCGAATAACGGCCAGCGTGTATTCTCGCGTCCATTGGGATGCGCCAAAGGCCATAAAAAAAACAGAGGCATTAATAACAACATAAGCCTCAACCAAAGTCACAAAGACGAACGCCGCAATGAAGGAAAAAGACAGCAAAACAATGAGGGCGGCGAGCGCAACAACGATATTTAGTGACCCGTTAAAGATGCTTATTCCGCTCAGAATCGACCGAGAAAACTCGACCGCCATGGCAAACATGTCACCTGGCATTAGCTCAGAAGTTGGCAAGCTCGCTGCGTGTGCACCTGCTTGCCTGAAGCTATCAATAATGGCACCTGCCCACTCCGTTGAGTGGTCAAGCAGGATATTGAAAAAACCGATGATCATAAGGAAGCGGATCAATTCGCCGATTAGCTCGCTGAAATCCGCCTGCTTGAACACCAATGGGACAAACGTCCATATAAATTGGATAAGGGCCAAACTCCAAAATACAGTTACGGCATAGCCATGAAGACGAGGCCCCCAGTCATTAGAGGCATTTTGTATTAATACTAAAAGTCCTGTCATTGACGTGTTGCTTTGCGCCAAATCAAGACCCGCAGCCATTGCGTTTCCAAAGGGCAGCAACAGTGATGCTAGAACTACTGTGAAAATAGTTGTGCGTCTCATATTTAGAATCCCTGAGATGGGCCGCGAGTATTCGGGCGCTCTTGGAATTTTCGAATGGCTGCATCAGATTGTTTAATTTTTTCAGCAACTGTTGCGCAGTCACTCCCGGCAGAAATAATGTTGTTCAAGGCCGCGCCACCAATTCCCGATACAGTGATCAGTACAGCCAGAAACCATTTTTGAATCATCATGTTTAGAACCCCTGAGATGGGCCGCGAGTGTTTGGGCGTGATTGGAATTGTTCAACAGCAGCATTATTTGTTGCTTGGCGCTCGGTTTCTTGAGCAATGTAGTTGCCTTGCAGGGTTATTTGGGTCGCTACCAAGTCACGTAGTTTTTGGAGCTGCTGCACGTTTGAAGCTGCAATCTCGTTCCCGGCTTGGATGGCCTGCATGCGACCAGCCGATGACTGCGAACGGTTCACCAGTTGTTCAAGGTGCGCATCTTCTGTCTCAAACGTGCTGATGTTCATGCCCGCTGCTTGCATCGCCGTCTTGGCGTTATCGAAGCCTTGCGCTGACCATTTTTCATAGCGATCCGGCATCACGTCCGTTGCCTTGCCGCTCGACTGGATGAACTTCTGCAAATACGTCTTATAGCCGGGAAACTGCGTGTTGAATTGCGAGTCTAGATTCGCCACGTTGCGACCCAATGACTGAGCCCGGTTATAGATGCTGGCCACGCGCTGCATGTCTTGGGTGATCCTGCCAAACATGCTGTTCGGCAACGAAACGCCCTGCGTGACCATGTTGTTGTATTGCTGGACTTGCGTCGAAAGCTGCTCTGCCGTGTTCAGCGCCGTGTTGACTGCTTCAGCATACTCGAACATCTGTTGATAGAATGTAGAGCAATTTGTGCAGTAGATAGCAAAGGCGTTCTGTTCGGTGAAAATTAACGTAAAAGCTGTTAATAATAATCTCCATCCTTTTATCATTTTTTGTATCCAGTGCTTATATATCATAATGAATTAACGTGGTTGCTTGCAGTAACGAGAGACGTAACGTGTGAACTGCACATATCCAAAGCTAAATCGATCAACGTATTCCGCATAGATCCATGCAAGAGGGTAGCCGAGTAGTATTTTAGTTTCTAACTCCTTTTTGATGGAGAAGAACTCAGAGCGGCCAGCTCTTCTTTTTATAGGCTTTAGATTATTGTTTTGCATCGGCTTTCCTCCTGTTGATGCTGTTAGTTCTAGCATGGATAAAAGCATAGGAAAACACAGAATAACTAGGTAGAGAAAATTAATGAAATATAACGCGATTATATGCGGTTCAAGGAAATTTGAGTCGGATCTAAGCAATTCAATGCGACTGTATGCGATTTATAGAAATTTAATTTGATTGAGGGGCTTTTTGTTTTGAATCGCATTGAATCGCTTACAGCGGGACGGCAAGATGTGTGTTGTGGGCCCACAAGCTCCGCTTGTTACTCCCCACCACCTACCCTTATTCGCCCTCGGCTCAATGGGTGATTTTGCTCTGCGAGGCCCACCGTCACTTCCGCGACTTAATAGCGAAAGAAACTTTGGAGTTGCTCATAACCAAGGCTGTGGGCGCTCGTTTCAGCTACCAGGTTTCGATGTAGATTGAGGGGGCAGGAGTTCACAATGGGATCGGTAATGTAAAGAGTTCTATGCATTTCATATTTTGACTGTTGATCTGTTTATTGGAGGGTTGATGGGTTTTTCTGAAGTATTAACTATAGGTGTTTACTCCAGGATTTAAAGAGAGCAATGTAATATTTTGAGTTTGTTGTGGTGATTAAGTTGGCTAAACAGGCTTATTTAGTTTTCTGATTTGTTAGTGGGGGAGCTGACAGTGTTTGTGTTTGTCGGTTGGGGGGTTAACTTGGATGAGGAGGGAAGAGGTTTGTTGAGGAGATTTGATAATGAGCACTTCAAAAAATGAAGTGCTCATTGTCAGTGCATGTGATCAAATGCTGCCTATTTTAATAGCCAGGTGTACACACATTGAGTGTTCTCCGCCAGCACTAAAATGGTGGTGAAGCTTTTTAAGTGCACCGAATGGTGTGGAGATTTCCTCTAGCTTTACTGTGGTGATATGTGGGTTTTTACCTATTTTTGCCATGTCTAGCGAAGTTACATGGTTGCAATATCGCGACCACCAGTCCTCGAAATTTTGTCCATTAAAATAGGTTATTAAAAAAGTTCTCTTGATATCTATAGGGTTATAATTGGATATCAGTTTGGTATAATGCCCGTTGATATAAGCGCTATCTACAGACTCAAGCTTCATGGCCTCTACAATCGCAAAAAGGTCCATTTGGTGCTCGATAATTATATCAAGCTCACCAGAGCTTACCCCGGAGGTTGATTGACCTTCGCGAGTCTGATCTTTCACCTCATATCCTTTGGACATTATCATGTCACGAAGGTAATCATTGTTGTAATCCTCGGAGTCCGATTTTTTTGATCTTCGCCCGAGGCGTTGAAGAACCCATTCGATATCGGCTTCAAGTTCCATATATGTCGGCATAGGCTTAAATCTACCCTCTGCATTTATCTCGCTAAAATTTTGAAGGTTTAACAAGTTTATTCTCTGTCTGTTTATTTCTGCAATAAATTTAGCGTAATGGTTATTGTCATCGGTAACTATTGACTTGCAAAAGCTAGTAACCGCTCTTGATATCGTGTTGTATACGACTTCGCCAGAGGAAGATGCCCCGGAAGACGAAGATATAAGGGTTTTCCCCGATTCACAGTTGTCGAGAAGTCGCTGCCACATTTTATAGTTTGTAAAGCCGTTAACATCTTCTTGAAGTGATAAGACATAAGAAGTATTTAGTCTTTCTTCTTTGTCGAAAACTATTTGATCATTAGACTTAAGTAGACTTCCTAAGAAAAAATTTAAGAAGATAGTATCGTTGCCAATATTTTTTGAAAGGAAGGTGGGGCAAATGCAGTGAGAGTTTCTCATTGTGCTTTTACCTCGCTTTCCTTGTTAAGTCTTTCAAACTTAAGTTGCTGAATTTGAATCGTGTCTCTAATCTCGACATCCATAAAGTCTTTTGGCCATTTTATATCGCCGTTGTCATTGATTTGGATGTCGTCAAGCAGGGTGTGTCTATTGATTTTGTCTCTGTGCAAGTGATAAATTTTTACGTCGTCCTCGACGAGTTGAGAGCTGTCATCAACTATTCTAAGGCGCACGCGCCGTATCAGAGCATCACTGTGAGTCTCAATCAAAAAACGCTTTCGTTCTTTCAATGCAATCGTGATGATTGCGTCAGTCAGCCATGCTTGCATATTTGGATGCAGGTGAATCTCAGGTTGCTCAATGATTGTCAGGGAGCCAGGTGGAGATAGGTATGCCTGCACTAAAATAGGTAATACTTGAGATATGCCGAAACCTACGTCGGTCAACTCCAGGTTGACATCGTCTTGATTAACGACGATTTTATAGATTATGTCGTTAACCTTTTCGATGTCTATGCCGATATTAAAAGGCGCAAATAGTATGTTAATGCTGTCTTTAATGGTTGGGTTGTTTTTCAGTACTTCGGCGAGTTCTGTGCCATCAAGAGCATTCAGTTTGCGATGGTGGACTGATTTGTCGAGTAGGTAGTACCGCTGTGGGAAAGCTCTAAGAGGGCTAACGTGATTGATCTGAAGTCCTGTCAGATTGGAAAGGAGATGTTTTGAGGTGATATTTATAACGCGTGATAATATTGCTGCAAAAGGGCTGGAACTACCTTTGAAAGACGCAAAGCTGCCGAACTGTAAGCTGAGCTCCTCTTGGTGCTTCATAAATACGAGTGAATCTGGCGAAATAAGTTTAAGTAATTCAGCTCTTGATCGGCTTAGTGCGGCATCCCCGATAACGTCAGAATAGATCTTGGAGTTGTTACCGTCTCTTTTGAATCCGAATACAACGTTGTTAGACTTGTTGTATTGCACGTACTCAACTATCTGGAGGCATTCAAGTCTTTTGTTGTACGCAAAAGAGTACGAAACTTTTGTAGGGGTTATTTTGCTAGAGGGGAGTTCTAAGTAGTCAGAGAAGCAGTCCTCGATTTTCCTCAGTGATGCATGCTGGCTCACCGTATAAAACTCTTCTGGGAAGTGAGGGTTTACACTAACTCCAGCCATTATTTTTCTATAATTCTTTATTAGTTTTATATAGATTGTTTTAAATTGCTTTATTTTTGCTACACTGATTGACGCTTCCTTGGATCTGAAAGTTATATTTTCGAGTTTCGGTACGAGTTTGTTGAATGCTGTTAGCGCTGATGTTTTGGATTGGGTTGGCTTAGACGACGAAGCTGCGTTCGCGAAATGCCCCATAAATCTAATGACGGAGTCGTGATTCTGAAGTATCGCCGATTTTGCATCAGATATTTTCTTTCGAAGATTATCTTTTTGAGAAAAGGTAAAAGAAAAAGTTAGTCTGTTGGAGGGGTTTTTATCTTTTATTATGTTTAAAGTTTCTCCCATTCCAGTTTTGCTGCCGTTAAGTCTAAGCGGCGACTCTGAAATTATGGATGAGTCAGCAGACTGGGATAGCATCAGCAGTGAGTTGATTAGAGCACTTTTGCCGCTACTGTTTGCACCAAGTAGTATTGTGATTGGGCGAAGTTCCAGCTCGAACTCTTTGAAGGCTTTGTAGTTGCTTCCTGAAAAATTTGTTATCACGGCAATTCCTTTTGATATTAACTGACTCGCATGCTTTTATCATGGTTGTGTTTTTTTTGCAAGTTAATGGTGCGAGAGCTAGACTTTTGCTGAATTTTTTTCTGCCGTGAGGTGAATTAATAGCTTCAAAAAATAGATGTTGTTGTGATTGAGCTATATGGTTATGAGGTATTTTGATTTTCGTTGTAAGAGTGAGTTCCGGATTTCCAATCGGAGTCTCTAAGTCTGGTAGAAATTTATCCGGCGGTTTGTGGTAATTTTTAGTGTCTGTGTGATTTTTTATATGGTTAGTTTGCTTGGAGTTGAAATGTGATCTCGTTTAATTTGAGTTTTTTTATCTGCGCGAGAGTAACGCTTGGTGGTAGTTCTAATTCAGAGACAAATGAATTGCCGTTTTCCGTGAGCCCTGCGGCAGCACTGATTACAGGCTTCGCAAAGAACCTCCCATCGACTTTTTTAGAATCATGCCGCCTCGTGTCAAATCCTTACAGAGAGCCCGTATCACCCCTTTCCAAGCCGCTCCGCTACACCTTAGACAATTCAAACATCCGATACGTGCTCGCATAGTCAAACCGAACTCGGCCTCTTGCCCGACTGGCAGCGCCGTCGATTATAGGGCGGGTGCTGCTGATGTTGGCGTGGTCCACCCACACCTGAAGTTGAGCGTTTCAGAAGCTCCTCGGATGACCGAAGCTGAATGGTGGCACTAGGTTCGTACGAATCGCTAAGGCTGTTCTTGTATTGGTATTTTTCATGGTATTTTTAATAAGGATATCGTTGCTTTCCAGGTTTATAAGCGGTTTTCGACCCTATTGACAATAGAGTGGGAATGATCCTGCAATAGCAGGTGAGTGCTGAATAACAAAACCCCGGCCTGATGGCCGGGGTTTGTGTTTTTAGTGTGTCCTGAAAAGGGGGTTGGAGAATAGCCTACGCTTGCCCATAATCGAACTGCATCGATTGGCACCCCTTTGAAGTGATTCTGAGAAGCTATTGCCGGAGGTCTGAACTTGAAGCTGGAAGAGCGTATGCAGACTGCCATTGAGGGCGTGCTGGGAAACGTGATCCTGCGCATGGATGTTGCTGCGCTTGGCGGGCATTCACAGGTTTCTGTCGCATTGGACGAGTTAATGCGCAAAGGCGTGATTGTGCGCATGGGCATTGGCATCTACGCCAAAGCTTCTCGTCGCCCTGATACTGGCATTGTGACTCCTGTGGCTGACCTTGAAGCGCTCGCCGTTGAGGTATTTCAGCGGCTTGGCGTTAGTGCTTCTGTGCAGGTCGCCAAGTCCGGCGCCGGGCGTTTGGTCGTGTCAAAGGATGCAAGGATTTGCATAAAGGGTAGCCGCCGAATTCGACGCAAGTTATCGCTTGGTGGACGGTCAGTGGTTTATGTCAATGAACTCGCCTCTCCCCGTAAACCGAAAAGTTCGGTCCGGCGTCATCCGAAAACGGGTGCGTTGATCATTCCTGAGTCTGGACTACGGCGTTACGTGATGGATCTGGCGGACGCATGTCAGGTCGCTTACATCCGGACTTACGCCGATGAGTGGGCAGAAAATGTTTCTCGGTTGGCGGGAGACGATGTTCAGACTGACGTCATAGAGAACTTGGTCATCGCGCTGAAGAAAGAGAGAAAAGTCACTGGTCTGGAAGCGGTTCATCTGCTTACCAACTACTTGAGGGAAAAGCAGCGTGTTTGACCCATTCAAGGACTTTGACGCGAAGGGCTATCTCAGAAACGTTGTCGGTGAAAAAGACCTGAACATCGTCAAGCAGCTTGAACATGACCTGTTTACGGCGAACCTTGCTGACGCGATGGCCTATTTGGCGAAGAAAAGCACGATCACGTACCGCGATTTTTTAAAGGTCCACGCGCTTCTGTTTGGTGATCTTTATCCGTGGGCAGGCAGTGACAGGATGGCGACTTCTCCAGACTTGGCGATCTCCAAAGCGGGCACCTGTTTTTGTCTTCCGTACGAAGCCAAAAGAGCCGTTGAAGAAGGGCTTCGTTTGGGGCAGAACAAGGTTGTGCTTAAAAGTCACCCGGCCTGGTGATGGGTTTTTTCGCTTACGGGCATCCATTCCTTGATGGCAATGGAAGAACAATGCTGGTGGTTCATTCAGTCCTCTGTCATCGCGCAGGGTTCTCGATTAATTGGGGCCGCACGGATAAGTCGGCCTATCTGTCTGCCTTGAGTCAAGAAATCGAGACGCCTGATAAGGGCATTCTGGATGCGTACTTAAAAGACTTTATTGAGCCGCCCGTGGAGCCCGACGCATGGGAAGCCGCTATTCATTGCGTCCGGGGCCTGAATGGCTTGGTGACGACGGACACTGTCGAGGGGCGCTCAGATGATCCTGCGATCACCCGAAAATCTCTCGAGTTTGATCAGCGACGGGGCTATGCCATCGACTAAGGGGAGCGGTTCTCCAGCTGCTAACCCCAAGCCCGCGCGTAGAATTCACCGCCGCGCAATATCCGAAAAGTAAAACTTATCCAGCGTATGCCGCGACTCGGTGTACTCGAACTGCCTCCCGTCCTGCAAAAACGTCTGGTTACTCACCACGATCACATGGCTTTGCCCATCGAGATCCAGATGCGCCTGGTCGTCCTTGCTGCGCGGCAGGGCTTCGATGGTGCGCTGTGCATAGCTGATCTGCAGCC
>NZ_SPKP01000039.1:63047-124551 GCF_023127835.1 Pseudomonas sp. B329
CAAAGAAAAGGGGACTGATTTAGCGTGCGAGAAATAAACAAGTCCCCTTTTTGCGTTCGTTGTGGATCCACTTCACTTCTTTTGTACTGCAGTAACGAGTTTCGCAGGCTGTATTTTGCACCCCATGGTTTCGTACGAGTAACCATTAGCGGCAGGTGTTGCGATCACTGTTCGACCTTCGGCGACAAGGGCAGCCCAGGTGTCTGCGGTTCTACCCTGAATTCCACAGTCTTCAGGATGGAGGTGAAATGAGGCAAAGATCATTACGTCTTGGAGGCCTTCTTCTGCGTGACCCAGGATAGAAACCCAAGAATTCAACAGGATGGCCACGGTAAAAGCTGCCCCACTCCAAATGGTCACGAGCAGCCTGGAATGTCTTCGTTGCTCCAAACCGGGTTTGTACTGGTTCCAATTTTTGAACTTCAAGTGCTTTTTCTTGGTTTCCAGCATGAAAGCGGGTTGTGTCACGGTCATTGAAAAAGCAACAATTCCTACGCTTAAGCTGATCAGGACGGTCACGACGTAACCCCATAGAGCTATAAGGATTAAGGCGGATAACGCCTTTTGGGCAAGAGGAAACTGTGCGGCCTCGATGCGGGTCCAGTTGACTATCAATGAATCTGCATACGCACTTGCTACGATGCTCAGTGCAACTGTTCCCAAGGCTGCTAGGCCTGTCATCCACCACACGTGAGCCTTGAATCTCTTTATCAACTGAAACTGCTTTATAGAAAGTACAGACGAGCTCACGCAAATCAAGACAAACAGACCTTGCGCCACACGGGTGTATTTTGCTCCTCCGAGAGTGTTCCAAAACAAAAGAAAGAGCAGTCCGGCAATTGATAACTGAATCAATGCCGCACAATATTCTTGGGTTCTCCACCATCTGAAGTTGTAGTTAAGCTTCCATGGCAAATGCTTGAGGTGAGTTCGAATGAACAACGGGCGATCACTGAGACGGTCCAGGACCGCGAGCATGCAGGCGAAAAGCAGGTAGGTGGCAACGTACGGAAACATTGATCTTGAGCGTCCTTTCGCAAAACTCAGTCTACGTTATCTCACGAATCGTGCCGAAAATCGATCCGGTTGCTCTACCACTCTCATCGACAGAAAAAGCGCAGACGCTCGCTTGATCTACAGTAAGCAAATAAAACTCCGTACTTGGGCGGAATTGTCCGTGGGGCAGGGTTAGTATTGACTGTTTATATTCGAGTGGGAGTGATAGGGTGCCTTCACTGATTAGAGTACAGCGCTAAATTCGGACTAGCGCAGGAAGGGGCTTAGCCAATGCCAGCCAGTTATGACTGACTGGCTTTTTTGTTTTTGGATAAAAAGCTTCGAAGCAAGAGTTGTTGCTTCAATGAGCGGCAAAGGCTGACGTAGCTATTAAAGAAACTGTGATCGAATCAAATTCGTATCGAACGGTGTTATCCCTTGATCCGGCGCAAACACCTGCTGTGCCTGGTGCGGTGAAGCCACTCGTTCTCCCCGTGCTCGAACATGTAAATCGAACAGCGTCTCCAAGTCCGGCCTTGGTGTATGTACCAAAGCTCGCAGCATCAACGATACCCCACTGAGGTTGTTCTGCACGTTGTTCCACCGCGGAGATGAAGTGAGCCCCAGATCGGCCCAAATCATGCCCCGTTCCTGCAAGTCCATCACGAATGGCAGACAGATCCTTGTGTCGGACGCGATATCGATACGGTCGAACACGGAGCACGGCTCGAATACTTCACCCGACGCCGTGTCGGCGCGGGCCATCCAGCCCGCGAAGCATTCTGGAAGATCGCAGTACGGCTGCTCGGTGTATGAGTTGATAGACGTGACAACGTAGCGAACACCCTTCTCGACGAGGACATCAAGGTTTAGGTCGATGAACTCCGAAGCCCCGTCGGGCGCGTCGACGATGTCGCCGCTGTGGTAGCCGCCTAAACTCTTTAGGTTGTAGTAGGCGACCGTTTCCATGAACACAAAGTTGGCGTCGAAAAAAGCGGCGGACAAGTCGATATCCGTGCGCTCACGGCCGTTCTTCCACCACAGGAACAGCCGAATGAAGCGTGTGTCAGGTATAGGCAACCGACTGCCTCGCACCAGCGTACGTAGTGACTTCGATGAAGCACGCTGCGCCAGCGGTACCCTGTATTCGCGTAATGCTGAATCGATGAAACAACGGCCTAGTGGCGGTAGCGACGCAAAACGCGATACTAGAGCGTCCTCGCAGATTCTAGTCGCACGTGCCAACACATCGGGGGCGAGAGGTTCGCGTCGATCCTTGATGCCATAGACTTTGGCGAATGCACCCTTCGGTGTGAAGGCTCGCAGAGGCAGGGGGCGCGGAGCCCGTACCTGGGCCAGTAGCTGCAGCAGAACAGGTGAGGACACTTGTGTCGCAACCGCCTCGAACGCGTCGAGAACCGATTCTGGTTCCGTCGCGCGCCGCAGGGTCACGTCCAGCCGTCGTGCGAACTCGCCAGGACGGCTTTGGAGTATGGGTGTAAGCGTGGTGATGTGACGCTGGGCAAGTAATGTTTCGACGCGTGATCCAAATGAAGCTGGTGCTTCGTTGCGACGTGCTGCCGTGATGGCGGCTAATGCTTGAGGGTACTTACCGGCGTAGTCGCCCGGATGCAGTACTTCAGCCAGGCGTTTCCATTGCTCAGCATGCCGCATCACACCTTCTGCAGCGTTGGGTATCCGGTCGAGCAGGCGCAACAGCAGGCGGCGCGTTGAGCGCTTCATCGCAGTGAAACGTGTCAACGCTGTCGCAAGTGACACGTCTCCTCCATTTAGCGCGACCGCGAGTCGTAGTACGTCAGTCGCAGTGTCGACGTTCCGCTCCAGAAATGCCTCAGCCCGTGCATCGCCGGGTACATGCTGGAAAAGTGCGCCGCCAACCTGCGCACGGATTTCCCGAAACGGTACGGTCTCAGGCAACAGTCGGAACACATCGCTTTTGTACTTTCGGATAAACCAGACGACATCGGCAGTTTCCTCTTCGGACAGCGAGGTGCGCGATGCAATCAGCGGTTCAAGGAGTGACTCGAACTCAGAGACGCTTCCCGGTTCGATAACGCGAGATATGAAGTTGCCTTCAAGCATCGCAGGTCGGGAGTATTCGGTCGGTGGTAAACGTAGAAGCGTGAAGTAGTGAATGACGGCGTTAAGGTACAACTCGGCCTCTGAGGTCATCATAACCTGCTCTGGAAAGCCAGGGTAAAACGGCCTGTGATGTACATGAGCGCCAGTTTCCCGCCGAAGGACCCCAACAATTTCGCGCAGCCAGTACTTGAGTTCTGTCGCTGATAACTTGCCGATTTGCTCAATCAGAGATTCTGACAATACACATCGGAACGCCGCTACTTCCCGGATAGCCGACGCGACCTGAGCGCGCGAAGCACCGCCAGTGCCCACCGGAACGTAAACTTTGCAACGGCGACGCAGGAACAACCCCTGATTCATGCTTGATTTTCTCCCTTGGCCGCCGGCGTGGACGAGTTGTAGCGTCGTGCTACAGCTGATGTAAAAACGCCTGCAAGTAGCAGGCGTAGTGTGGAGAGCGAAACCCCTAGATCATAGGAGGTTAGAAGGAAGGTGTTCCATAGCCACGGAGGCATTCTACGTAAGGTTGAATCTGTTTGTCAGGCCGCTGTGTTACTCAACGGTAACAAGCTGCTTCGCCAGAAGAAGAGGGGGCGCTTCGCGGCCCAGCGGGAGAAAGCTCCCTCGCCGCAGGGTTGCTTTGTGCCCTTCCTGAATCTTAAGTGACGGTGTTACCGACTTGAACTTAGAGATGCGTATCGACAGTACGCTCAGCGTCAGAAAAACTCATCCAGCAGACAATAGAACTTCATACGCTGCTCGTCGGGCTCAACACCATAAACCTCAAAAAAGGGTTTCATCCATGCCTGCCCCAGGTTGCGTTCAATACTTCGCGCAGCCAGGGCAAGGTCTTGATAACGGTCACTGACCCCCAGGCGTCCGCAGTCGATATAACCGCTGAAGTGACCGTCTGCCGCCATGAAGTTCGGCAGGCAGGCGTCGCCGTGGGTCACTACCAGATCATGAGTGCTTGGCTGAGTCGCCACCAGTTCAGCAAACACATCCTCAGCGCTTTGGCCTAGTCGTTCGTCGTCGAAATCCGTCTCGTCCACCAGGCCGGCGCTGACGTGCTCCTGTGCACGTGTGATGCGCCGCTCAAGGGCGTGATCGAATGGGCAGAGGGCGACCGGTAGCTGGTGCAGGGTGCGTAGCGCTGTTGCCAGGATGTTGATGATTTGCTCGGCGCAAAGCTCGTGGGCGCTGGCCAAGTCCCGTCCCGGTACGGTGGTCATCAGCAACCAATGGCGATGGCTTTCTGTGACTTCATCCACGACAGCAGGCGCAGGCAGATTCATTTGCCGCAGCCACCGCAGTCGATCGATTTCGTCTGCAAGCTCACCAAGTTCCTCGAGGGGCTCGGACTTCAGGAACAGATCTGTAACGTCGTTCTGGCGCAGACGAAAGACGTCGGCCCGCGATTCGCCAATGGCCTGTTGTTCAATGAGCGCACAGGGGAATTGTTCACGCCATTTGTGTGGAATATTCATCGTTGTGTCCAGCTCAGCGCCGCGCAATATCCGAAAAGTAAAACTTATCCAGCGTATGCCGCGACTCGGTGTACTCGAACTGCCTCCCGTCCTGCAAAAACGTCTGGTTGCTCACCACAATCACATGGCTCTGCCCATCGAGATCCAGATGCGCCTGGTCGTCTTTGCTGCGCGGCAGGGCTTCGATGGTGCGCTGTGCATAGCTGATCTGCAGCCCCAGCGTTTGCTCGATAAACGCGTAGATCGACTGCTCGGCAATCGAGTGGTCCAGGCCGGGGATCAGGTCGGCAACGAAGTGGTTGATGTCCAGGATCACGCGCTTGCCACCGATACGTCGTACGCGTTTGACGCGGGTGATCAGCGTGCCGGGCTCGGCTTCGATGTGTTGCAGCAAAGAACCTTCCAGCGGGATTTGGGTGAACTCGACGACGTCAGTGCGTACGTCATCGCCCAGGTCGGCGTGGGTCTCGTGAAAGCTGACGATGCCGCCCAACTGGAACTCGATCGGGTTGGGCGACAACACAAAGGTGCCCTTGCCATGGATTTTTTGCGCAAAGCCACGCTCCTGCAACTGCTCGATGGCGCGTCGCACGGTGCCACGGCTGGCCTGGTAGGCGTCCATCAGTTCGGTTTCGGAGGGAAGGCGCGTACCGCGTTGCAGGCGTTCGGTGGTGATGCTGGCAAGCAGATCCGTATAGATCTGGTTGTATTTGCTCATGAGATGGCTCTGTGCCTGGCTTGCATTCAAGGCAGGAACCTTAGTGGCAGAGGTGGGGTTTGTCCATTGGATAGCCGTGCAGGCGAGGGAAAAGTCTGACAGTAAGCTCCCACATATAAACAAAAGTGTAACTCGTACAGACGAGTTGTTGATTTAACTCGTACAGACGAGTACTTTTCCCTCCTCGGCGTGCTGCCAATGACTGCCACCCATAAAAACAATCACAGTGGAAAACGAGCATGAGCCACGACTATTCGTCTACTGCCCGCGAGATTCTCGAGCACCTCGGGGGCCGCGATAACCTTGAGCAAGCTGCCCATTGCGTGACCCGCCTGCGCCTGGCGCTCAAGGACCCAAGCCTGGTCAACGGCAATGCGTTGAACCAGGTCGATCTGGTCAAGGGCTCGTTCTTTACCGGCGGCCTGTTCCAGGTGGTGATCGGCCCCGGCGAAGTGGAGAAGGTCTATGCCGCCCTGCGCGAACTGACCGGCCTGGCCGCCTCAACCATTGCCGACGTGAAGAAAGCCGGCGGCGACAAGACCAACCCCATGCAGCGTCTGGTGCGGGTGTTTTCCGATGTGTTCATGCCGATCCTGCCCGCGCTGATCATCGCCGGCCTGTTGATGGGCGTGAACAACCTGATGGGCGCCAAGGGCATGTTCATCGAAGGCAAGACCCTGCTGGAGGCCTACCCGAACCTGGATGGCCTGTGGAGCCTGATCAACCTGATGGCAAACACCTCGTTCGTGTTCCTGCCGGCGTTGGTGGGCTGGTCGGCAGCCAAGCGTTTTGGCGGCAGTGAAATCCTCGGCATTGTGCTGGGCCTGATGCTGGTGCACCCCGACCTGCTCAACGCCTGGAACTACGGCAAGGCGGTCGCCGGCCTCGACGGCCAGAGCCTGCCGTACTTCGATATCTTCGGCTGGTTCCAGATCGAGAAGGTGGGTTACCAGGGGCAGATCCTGCCGATCCTGATGGCCGCCTTCGTCATGAGCGTGATCGAGAAGTGGCTAAGGGCGCGGGTACCGAATGCGATTCAATTGCTGGTCGTGCCGATCACCACCATCGTTGTCACCGGCGTGCTGGCCCTGGCGATCATCGGCCCGGTCACCCGCCACCTAGGCATCCTGATTACCGAAGGCCTGGTCACCCTGTTTGAGATTGCACCCATGATTGGCGGGGCGATTTTCGGCCTGCTGTATGCGCCATTGGTGATCACCGGTATGCACCACATGTTCCTGGCCGTCGACCTGCAGCTTATTTCGACCCAGGGCGGCACCTTTATCTGGCCAATGATCGTCATGTCCAACCTGGCCCAGGGCAGCGCCGCATTGGGCGTGTTCTACATGACCCGCAATGCGCGGGACAAAAGCATGGCGTCCACCTCGGCAATTTCGGCTTATTTCGGCATCACCGAGCCGGCGATGTTCGGGGTGAATCTGCGCTTCAAGTTCCCGTTCTACGCCGCTCTGCTGGGCTCGGCGCTGGGCAGCATTTTCCTGTCGCTGAACAAGGTGACGGCTTCGGCCATCGGCGTCGGTGGCTTGCCCGGGTTTATCTCGATCGTGCCGAGTGCGATTCCGATGTTTGTGATCGGCATGATCGTGGCGATGGTCGTGCCGTTTGCGCTGACTTGCCTGTTGAGCATGAAGATCATTCGGCCTGGCTACCGGGTCGCCTGATCAATCGCCACCGGGGGCAAGCCAGCTCCCACAGGTTGAACGCATTTCAACTGTGGGAGCTGGCTTGCCTGCGATGAGGCCAGAAGGGCCAGCACCCAACTCTACTGAAGGAACCCACCATGCAAACCTGGCAACACTCGGTGATCTACCAGATCTACCCCAAAAGCTTCCACAGCCACGCGGGTAACGCTACCGGTGACCTGCTGGGCATCGTCGACAAGCTCGACTACTTGCACTGGCTGGGCGTGGATTGCCTGTGGGTCACCCCGTTTTTGCGCTCACCCCAGCGCGACAACGGCTACGACATCAGCGATTACTACGCCATCGACCCCAGCTACGGGACCATGGCCGACTGCGACTTGCTGATCAGCGAAGCGGCCAAGCGCGGCATCAGGCTGATGCTCGACATCGTGGTCAACCACACCTCCGTCGAGCACGAGTGGTTCCAGCAGGCACGCAGCAGCCTCGACAACCCTTACCGCGACTTCTACATCTGGCGCGACCAGCCGAACAACTGGGAGTCCAAGTTCGGCGGCTCGGCCTGGGAATACGAAGCGCAGACTGGCCAGTACTACCTGCACCTGTTCGACCACACCCAGGCCGACCTCAATTGGGACAACCCCAAGGTGCGCGCCGAAGTGTTCAAGATGATGCGCTTCTGGCGTGACAAAGGCGTGGGTGGGTTCCGCCTGGACGTGATCAACCTGATCTCCAAGCCCGCCGATTTCCCCGAAGACACCAGCGACGGCCGCCGCTTCTACACCGACGGCCCGCATGTGCACGAGTACCTGCAGCAAATGCACCGCGAAGTCTTCGACGGCCATGACCTGATCAACGTGGGCGAGATGTCGTCCACCCGCCTGGAACACTGCATTCGCTACTCGAATCCGGCCTCGAAAGAGCTGTCGATGACCTTCAACTTCCATCACCTGAAAGTCGATTACCCCAACCTGCAAAAGTGGGTAAAGGCCGATTTCGATTTCCTGCAACTCAAGCAGATTCTCTCTGATTGGCAGACAGGCATGCAGGCCGGTGGCGGTTGGAACGCGCTGTTCTGGTGTAACCACGACCAGCCACGAGTGGTTTCGCGATTTGGTGATGACGGCGAATATCGCGTGGTCTCGGCCAAGATGCTTGCCACCGCGCTGCACTTCCTCCAGGGCACACCCTATGTGTACCAGGGCGAAGAACTGGGGATGACCAACCCGGGCTTTGACAGGATCGAACAATACCGCGATGTAGAAACCCTGAATATCTTCCGACTCAAGCGCGATGCGGGAGAGTCCGAAGCATCGAGCATGGCGGCGATCATGCAGAAGTCCCGCGACAACGGGCGTACGCCGATGCAGTGGAACAGCCAGGCCAATGCCGGTTTCAGTCGTGGCGAGCCCTGGATTGGCATCCCGGACAACGCCGCGCGCATCAATGTCGAAAGTCAGCTGGATGACCCGGACTCGGTGCTGCATCACTACCGAGCATTGATCGCCCTGCGGCGCCGCGAACCTCTGATCCAGCAAGGCGTTTATCGCCCGCTGCTGCAAGACCATCCCAAGGTTTGGGCCTACCTGCGTGAAGGCCAGGGCGAGCGCCTGCTGGTGCTCAACAACTTCTACGGCACGCCGTGCGAAATCCAATTGCCCGATCAGGTGATCTACGCGGCGTGCGAACAACGTTTGCTGATCAGCAACTACCCCGACTGCCCGGTGCGCACGAGCACGGTGGTGTTGCGCCCTTACGAATCGTTTGTGCTGCACCTCAAGGGCTAAGCCGCCCTACGGGCGATCGCGTCACGCAAGACAGTAAGAAATAACAATAAAAATAAAAGGAGCGCTTCATGAAAACAAAAATAAAGCTGGGTCTTATCGCCTCTTGCCTCGCTGCGCCGTTTGGCGCCCAGGCTCTGGAATTCGCCGGTTACTTGCGCAGCGGCGCAGGCACATCGACGGGCAGTGGCAAGCAGCAATGCTTCCAACTACCGGGGGCGCAAACCAAGTACCGCTTGGGCAACGAATGCGAGCAATACGCTGAGCTGGAATTGCGCCAGGACCTGCTGACCCTCGATGACGGGTCGGTGTTCAGCGTCGATGCCATGGCTTCCCTCTACAACCAGTACGACCGTGCCCTGAAATTCCAGGGCGAAAACAACGGTTCGGCGCGTATGCCGCAGATGTACGCGCAATGGTCCAACCTGCCCAGCCTCAATGGCGGTTCGCTGTGGGCCGGGCGGCGTTACTACAAGCGTAACGACATCCATATCTCCGACTTCTACTACTGGAACCAGAGCGCCACCGGAGGGGGAATCGAGGACGTGCTGATCGGCGGCTTGAAATACAGCTACGCGCTGTCACGCAAGGACAACCTGTACCAGAAGGAATACGCCACCCGTCACGACTTCAACGTCGCAGGTTTCAATACCAACCCTGGCGGCGAGCTGGAGCTTGGCTTGAGCTACATCGCCAAGGCTGGCGGGCGTGACGCCAACAGCGGATGGGCGCTGACCGCGCAGCATGTACAAGCTGCATTCCTGGGGGGCAAGAACAAGTTTGCCCTCCAGTACGGCGAAGGCCCAGGCACCGGCCTGGGCTATACCGGCAATACCGCGTTGGACAGGAGCAGCAAAAGCTACCGGGTAGTGGAGTTCTTCGACTGGCAGGTGACCCCGCGTTTCGGCGGGCAAGTTGAAGCGGTGTACCAGAAAGACGTGCGCCCAGGGCGCCAGGACCAGAATTGGATCTCCCTCGGCGTGCGCCCGGCGTATGCCATCAGCGAGCAATTCAAACTGGTCGCTGAGCTGGGTCACGATCAGGTTGACGCCACGGGGGGCACGCGCAAGTTGAGCAAATTCACGTTCGCTCCGACCTGGTCGCCCAAAGGTCCTGAGTTCTGGGCTCGGCCGGAAGTGCGGTTGTATTACACCTATGCGTCCTGGAACCAGGCGGCCAAGCGTGCGGCCAATGAGCTGGCGGCGGGCTCGGCGTTATCCGATACCGGCGCCTATGGCACGGCGCGGCATGGTTCGAACGTCGGTGTGCAGGTCGAATATTGGTGGAAGTAATCCGGGCTCCCACCTTTGATCTTCGTCATCCTCAACCTTGCATCGACTCAATGATTTTTAAAGAACAACACAAACAGGTGAAGTCATGACCACATCTCAACCCCTGGAACTGCTGGCACCCTTGTCCGGGGTTTTGCTGGCGCTGGATCAGGTGCCCGACCCGGTATTTTCCGGCCGCGTGATTGGCGATGGCCTGTGCATCGACCCCACCTCGCAGACCCTCTGCGCACCGTTGGCCGGGGTGATCAGCAACATTCAGGACAGCGGCCACGCGGTCAGTGTCACCGCCGATAACGGTGTGCAGGTGCTGCTGCATATTGGCCTGGACACCGTGAACCTGGCAGGCCAGGGCTTCACCCGCCTGGTCGAGGACGGCCAACGGGTGGAAGCCGGGCAGCCGCTGATCGAGTTCGATGCCGACGATGTGGCGCTCAATGCACGCAGCCTGTTGACCTTGATGCTCATTGTGAGCGGCGAGCCGTTTGTGCCGTTGGTGGCCGATCAGGTGCTGGTCGAGTCCGGCCAGCCACTGTTGCAGGTTTCACCGGGGCAGATGGCCACTGAGGTGGACGAAGAGGAGGGCAATGCGCTGTTCTCCAAGCCAGTAACCCTGCCCAATGCCAACGGCTTGCACGCCCGACCTGCGGCAGTGTTTGCCCAGGCGGCAAAGGGGTTCAGTTCCAGCATCTTTCTGCACAAGCAAACCTTGAGCGCGAATGCCAAGTCGCTTGTGGCGATCATGGCGCTGCAGACCTCCCAGGGCGATAGCCTGCAGGTGAGCGCGGCGGGCGAGGATGCCGAGGCGGCGATCCAGGCGCTGGTGGCGTTGTTGCTCGACGGCTGTGGCGAGACCTTGCCGGTAGCGGTCGAGAAGATCAGCAGGCCCGCTGCGCCGGCGTCTTCGGCGACCGTGCTGCGGGGTGTCTGCGCATCACCGGGCTCGGCGTTTGGCCAGGTTGTCCAAGTGGCGGAGCAGGCGCTCGATATTCCCGAAGCTGGCGCCGGAGAAACCTTTGAGCGGGCCGCATTGGCGCGTGGCCTGCGGGCGGCAACCGAGGCGCTGCAAGGCTTGCAAGCCAAGGCGGCCGGCAGTGCCCAGGCTGAAATCTTTCGCGCCCATCAAGAATTGCTCGAAGACCCCACCCTGCTGGAACAAGCCTATAGCCTGCTGGCCGAGGGCAAGAGTGCCGCCTTTGCCTGGAACCGCGCCACAGTGGCGACTGCTCAACTCTTCGAGGGCCTGGGTAAAGCACTGCTCGCTGAGCGTGCGGCGGACTTGGCCGATGTTGGCCAGCGCGTACTCAAGTTGATCCTGGGCGTGCCCGAGCGATCAATGGAGCTGCCGGAGTGCGCCATCCTGGTCGCCGAACAGCTGACGCCCTCACAAACCGCCGGCCTGGATGCCAGTAAAGTTTTAGGCTTCGTCACGGTCGCCGGTGGCGCGACCAGCCATGTGGCAATCCTCGCCCGGGCGCTCGGCCTGCCGTCGATTTGCGGGGTGCCGAGCCAGGTATTGGCCTTGGCCAACGGCAAGCGGGTGCTGCTCAATGCTGACAAAGGCGAACTGCACCTGGAGCCGGACCTGGCTGAAATCGAACAATTGCAGGCAGTTCGCCAACAGCAAAAACTGCGGCTGCAACGTGAAGTGGCGCAGGCCTCACGGGCGGCGGTCACCCGCGATGGGCATCATGTCGAAGTCACGGCCAACGTGGCTTCGTTGCAGGAAGTGGAGCAATCCCTGACCCTGGGCGGGGAAGGCGTCGGCCTGCTGCGTTCGGAGTTCCTCTACCTGGACCGCAACCGCGCCCCTGGCGCCGAAGAGCAGGCTGGCACCTACAGCGCCATCGCCCGCGCCCTGGGTACCGAGCGCAACCTGGTAGTGCGCACTTTGGATGTGGGTGGCGATAAGCCCTTGGCCTATGTGCCGATGGAAAGCGAGACCAACCCGTTCCTTGGCCTGCGCGGTATTCGCCTGTGCCTGGAGCGCCCCGAGTTGCTGCGTGAACAGCTGCGCGCGATTCTTGCCAGCGCAGGCCTGGCGCGGCTGCATATCATGTTGCCGATGGTCAGCCTGCTGTCGGAGCTGCACCTGGCGCGCAAGATGCTCGAAGAAGAGGCATTGGCGCTTGGGCTGACCGAGTTACCGAAGCTGGGCATCATGATCGAGGTCCCCAGCGCGGCGCTGATGGCGGATGTGTTTGCGCCTCATGTGGATTTCTTTTCCATCGGCACCAACGACCTGACCCAATACACCCTCGCCATGGACCGCGACCACCCGCGTCTGGCCAGCCAGGCCGACAGTTTCCACCCGGCGGTACTGCGCCTGATCGACATCACGGTCAAAGCGGCCCATGCCCACGGCAAGTGGGTGGGGGTATGTGGTGCGCTGGCCTCCGAAACAGTGGCAGTGCCGGTATTGATCGGGCTCGGCGTGGATGAGCTGTCGGTCAGCGTGCCGCTGATCCCGACCATCAAGGCCACCGTGCGTGAGCTGGACCTGCACGACTGCCAGATCATCGCCCGCCAGGTGCTGGGCCTGGAAGAAGCCAATCAAGTGCGTGAGGCCCTGCGCCTGTACCACGCGGCCACCGTTGAAACCTCATCTGTCGTGGAGCACTGAGCATGTTCGAGAAATTGCAGCGGGCGTTCTGGAAAGCCCTGACCCCGGACCTGGTGGCCGAGGCAGTTGCCGCGCCGACACCGAGACTGTTGTCGGCCGAGGTGCTGAGTGCATTGGGCGGGGAGGGGAACGTTACGTCACAGCAGCGCGTGGCTCTCACGCGGGTGAGGGTGCAATTGAAGGAGGTGGGTGGGTTGGATGAGTCGGCGTTGAAGGCTGCCGGTGTACCCGCAGTAATGGTACTGCCGGGCGGCGTGGTCCATCTGCTCACCGGCCTATAAGGCTACGATGATCAAATGTGGGAGCCGGGCTTGCCCGCGATAGCAGTGTGTCAGGCGCCGAATACCTTGACTGTCAGGCCGCCATCGCGGGCAAGCCCGGCTCCCACAGGGATTTGCGGTGTGCGGGCTGTCGTGGTCAGAGTTGAGGGCTGTCCTGCGGCGGCTTGGTCTTGTCCACACCCGGCACATGCAGGTTGCCTTCCACCACCTGGTTGCCTTCCAGCTGCGGCTGGGTCACCCAGGTAAGAATGTCGTAGTAACGCCGGATGTTCGCTACAAAATGTACCGGCTCCCCGCCACGCGCATAACCATAGCGGGTCTTGCTGTACCACTGCTTCTGCGACAAGCGCGGCAGCATCTTCTTCACGTCCAGCCACTTGTTCGGGTTCAGGCCTTCTTTCTTGGCCAGGATACGTGCATCGTCCAGATGACCGGTGCCGACGTTATAGGCGGCGAGGGCAAACCAGGTGCGGTCGGGCTCGGCGATCTTGTCGTCCAGCTCATCCTTGATCCTGGCCAGGTACTTGGCGCCGCCCATGATGCTCTGCTTGGGGTCCAGGCGGTTGGACACGCCCATGGCTTGAGCGGTGTTCTGGGTCAGCATCATCAGGCCGCGCACGCCGGTCTTGGAGGTGACCGTCGGTTGCCACAGCGATTCCTGGTAGCCGATGGCTGCCAGCAGCCGCCAATCGACTTTCTCTGCCTTGGCATAGGCACGAAAGTGCTTCTCGTACTTGGGCAGGCGTTGTTGCAGATGCTGGGCAAAGGTATAGGCGCCCACATAGCCGAGTACGTCGACATGTCCGTAATAGCGGTCTTTCAGACGCTGCAACGTGCCGTTCTTCTCGACCTTGTCCAGGTAGCTGTTGATTTCGTTGAGCAGGCTGTTGTCGTCGCCTGCCGCCACGGCCCAGCTTTGGTTGCTGGCATTGCCGAGGTCGAACGCCACGCGCACATTGGGAAAGTACACCTGGTTCATGGCGACTTCGTTGGAGTCCACCAGGGTCAGGTCGATCTGCCCCTCGTCGACCATGCGCAGCAGGTCGACTACTTCAACGGCGTCGGACTCTTCGTATTCGATTGCAGGATTCTGTTTCTTCAGCGCCGCTAGTTGTTCGGCGTGGGTGCTGCCCTTGAGCACCATGATCTTCTTGCCCGCCAGATCGGCTGCATTGGTGGGGCGCGATTGGCCGTTGCGATAGATGATCTGCGGGGTCACTTCCAGGTACGGGTGGGAAAAACGCACCTGCTGCTGGCGCTGCTCGCTGCTGACTAAACCGGCGGCGGCCAGAACCGGGCCGTTGGGTTTGCCCAGCTGACCGAACAGGTCATCGAGGTTGTCGGCGGTCTCGATCTCCAGCTTCACGCCCAGCTCGTCGGCAAAACGCTTGACCAGTTCATATTCGAACCCGGTCTCACCGTTACGGTCCTGGAAATACGTGGCCGGACTGTTCCGGGTGACCACCCGCAATACGCCATCCTCCTTGATTCGCTCAAGCGTGCTGGGCTTATCAACACAGGCACTGAGCGTCAGGAAGAGCAGGGTGGCGATGAGCCATTTGACCCATCGCGGGCGCAAAACAGTTGGGGAGAACATCTGCGCAGTATACGCAAACGGCCCGTGGCGCCATATCTCGACAGCGCTGCACTTGTCTGCTAGCGCGGTTAAAACTGTGCTGCAGCCCGCAGAAACGCGGCCTGGAGCGCCATTGTGACGGTTAAAATAACTGCCCTCGACACCGCGGATTTCCTGCCGATGCCGTGCAAACCCTGCCAACTGACGTTCGGCAGCGGCCACCGGTGCCGTTTCGGGTGCCGTTGGCGAAGGTTTACGCTAGAATGCACGGCCTCAAAGCACACCCCTTCCCGAGGCTGTCCCGAAGATGTTGATCCTGCGCGGCGCTCCTGCCCTTTCTGCCTTTCGCCACAGCAAACTCCTTGAGCAACTGAGCCAGAAGGTTCCAGCTGTTACAGGCCTGTACGCTGAATTTGCTCACTTCGCCGACGTTACCGGCGTCTTGACCGCCGACGAACAGCAAGTGCTGGCACGCCTTCTGAAGTACGGCCCAAGCGTTCCCGTTCAAGAGCCGACTGGCCGCTTGTTCCTGGTTCTGCCGCGGTTCGGCACCATCTCGCCCTGGTCGAGCAAGGCCAGTGACATCGCCCGCAACTGCGGCCTGGATAAAATCCAGCGCCTGGAGCGTGGGATCGCCTTTTACGTCGCTGGCCAGTTCAGCGATGCCGAAGCCGAGCTGATCGCCAGCAGCCTGCATGACCGCATGACCCAGATCATCGTCAGCCAGCTGGAGCAGGCTGCCGGCCTGTTCAGCCACGCTGAGCCCAAGCCGCTGACCGCGATTGACGTGCTCGGCGGCGGCCGCGCCGCCCTCGAGAAGGCCAACACCGAGCTGGGCCTGGCCCTGGCCGAAGACGAGATCGACTACCTGGTCAACGCCTTCACCGGCTTGAAGCGCAACCCCCACGACATCGAACTGATGATGTTCGCCCAGGCCAACTCCGAGCACTGCCGTCACAAGATCTTCAACGCCAGTTGGGATATCGACGGCCAAAGCCAGGAAAAAAGCCTCTTCGGCATGATCAAGAACACCTACGTGATGCACAGCGAAGGCGTTCTGTCGGCTTACAAGGACAACGCCTCGGTCATCGTCGGCTCCGTCGCCGGTCGCTTCTTCCCGGACCCGGAAACCCGCCAGTACGGCGCGGTGCAGGAGCCGGTGCACATCCTGATGAAGGTTGAAACCCACAACCACCCGACCGCGATTGCCCCGTTCCCGGGCGCAGCCACCGGTTCCGGCGGCGAAATCCGTGACGAAGGCGCCACCGGCCGTGGCGCCAAGCCCAAGGCGGGCCTCACCGGTTTTACCGTGTCCAACCTGCAGATCCCGGGCTTCGAACAGCCGTGGGAAGTGCCGTACGGCAAGCCTGAGCGCATCGTCACCGCGCTGGACATCATGATCGAAGGCCCCCTGGGCGGCGCCGCGTTCAATAACGAATTCGGGCGTCCGGCGCTGACCGGTTACTTCCGTACCTTCGAACAATCCATCACCACCCCGCGTGGCGATGAAGTGCGCGGTTACCACAAGCCGATCATGTTGGCCGGCGGCATGGGCAACATCCGCGAAGAACACGTCAAGAAAGGCGAGATTCTGGTCGGCTCCAAGCTGATCGTGCTTGGCGGCCCGGCGATGTTGATCGGCCTGGGCGGCGGCGCGGCTTCCTCCATGGCCACCGGCACCAGCTCGGCAGACCTGGACTTTGCTTCCGTACAGCGCGAAAACCCTGAGATGGAACGCCGCTGCCAGGAAGTCATCGACCGTTGCTGGCAATTGGGCGACAAGAACCCGATCAGCTTCATCCACGACGTCGGCGCCGGCGGTTTGTCCAACGCCTTCCCGGAACTGGTCAACGATGGCGACCGCGGTGGCCGTTTCGAACTGCGCAACATTCCAAACGACGAGCCGGGCATGGCCCCGCACGAAATCTGGAGCAACGAATCCCAGGAACGTTACGTGTTGGCCGTCGGCCCTGAAGACTTCGCACGCTTCCAGGCCATCTGCGAACGTGAGCGTTGCCCGTTTGCCGTGGTCGGCGAAGCCACTGCCGAGCCGCAGCTGACGGTTACCGATAGCCACTTCGGCAACAGCCCGGTAGACATGCCGCTGGAAGTGCTGCTGGGCAAAGCCCCGCGCATGCACCGTTCGGCGGTACGTGAAAACGAACTGGGCGATGATTTCGACCCAAGCACGCTGGAGCTGGCCGACAGCATTGAGCGCGTGCTGCACCACCCGGCCGTGGCGAGCAAAAGCTTTTTGATCACCATCGGCGACCGCACCATCACTGGCCTGGTTGCCCGTGACCAAATGGTTGGCCCATGGCAGGTGCCGGTGGCCGACGTTGCCGTCACCGCCACCAGCTTCGACGTGTATACCGGTGAAGCCATGGCCATGGGCGAGCGCACGCCGCTGGCCCTGCTGGACGCACCGGCGTCGGGCCGCATGGCCATTGGTGAAACCCTCACCAACATCGCCGCCTCGCGTATCGGCAAGCTGTCCGACATCAAACTGTCGGCCAACTGGATGTCCGCTGCCGGCCACCCGGGTGAAGATGCGCGCCTCTACGACACGGTCAAAGCCGTCGGCATGGAGCTGTGCCCGGAACTGGGTATCACCATTCCGGTGGGCAAGGACTCCATGTCCATGGCCACGCGTTGGAACGAAGATGGCACCGATAAGAGCGTGACCTCGCCTCTGTCGCTGATCGTTACCGGCTTTGCGCCGGTCACCGACATCCGCCAGACCCTGACCCCGCAACTGCGCATGGACAAGGGCACCACCGACCTGATCCTGATCGACCTGGGCCGTGGCCAGAACCGCATGGGCGCCTCGATCCTGGCGCAGACCCATGGCAAGTTGGGCAAACAGGCACCGGACGTCGATGACGCCGAAGACCTGAAAGCCTTCTTCGCCGTGATCCAGGGCCTCAACGCCGACGGCCACCTGCTGGCGTACCACGACCGTTCCGACGGTGGTTTGCTGACCAGCGTTGTCGAAATGGCCTTCGCCGGTCACTGCGGCCTGAATATCGTGCTCGACAGCGTTGCCGAGGATGCTGCGGAAATCAACGGCATCCTGTTCAACGAAGAGTTGGGCGCCGTGATCCAGGTTCGCCAGGACGCGACTCCGGACGTACTCGCACAATTCAGCGCTGCCGGCCTTGCCGAATGCGTGGCGGTGATTGGCCAGCCGATCAACAACGGCGAAGTCAATATCTCGTTCAACGGCGACACGGTCTTTACCGGTCAGCGCCGCTTGCTGCAACGCCAGTGGGCCGAGACCAGCTACCAGATCCAGCGCCTGCGCGACAACGCCGACTGCGCCGAGCAGGAATTCGACGTGATCCTGGAAGAAGACAACCCGGGCCTGAGCACCATGCTCAGCTTCGACGTCAACCAGGACATCGCCGCGCCTTACATCAAGAAGGGCATTCGCCCACAGGTTGCCGTACTGCGTGAGCAGGGCGTCAACGGTCAGGTGGAAATGGCCGCGGCGTTCGATCGCGCCGGTTTCAATGCGATTGACGTGCACATGAGCGATATCCTCGCCGGTCGCGTTGATCTCAACGAGTTCAAAGGCCTGGTGGCCTGCGGTGGTTTCTCCTACGGCGACGTGCTGGGTGCCGGTGAAGGCTGGGCCAAGTCGGCCCTGTTCAACAGCCGTGCTCGCGACGCGTTCCAGGGCTTCTTCGAACGCAACGACAGCTTCACCCTGGGTGTGTGCAACGGTTGCCAGATGATGTCCAACCTCAGCGAACTGATCCCGGGCAGCGAGTTCTGGCCGCACTTTGTGCGCAACCGTTCCGAGCAGTTCGAAGCCCGTGTCGCCATGGTGCAGGTGCAGGAGTCCAACTCGATCTTCCTGCAAGGCATGGCCGGTTCGCGTATGCCAATCGCCATCGCCCACGGTGAAGGCCATGCCGAGTTCGCCAGCGAAGAAGCGCTGCTTGAAGCCGACCTGTCCGGCACCGTGGCCCTGCGTTTCGTCGACAACCACGGCAAGGTCACCGAAAGCTACCCGGCCAACCCGAACGGCTCGCCACGCGGCATTACCGGCCTCACCAGCCGCGACGGCCGCGTGACCATCATGATGCCGCACCCGGAGCGCGTATTCCGCGCCGTGCAGAACTCGTGGCGCCCGGAAGAGTGGAACGAAGACGGCGCCTGGATGCGCATGTTCCGCAACGCGCGTGTGTGGGTGAACTAAGGCCGTGTACAAGCTCGCCTTCTTCGTGCCCGACAGCCATGTGGAGACGGTGAAAACCGCCGTCTTCGCAGCCGGCGGCGGGCGCATCGGCGACTACGACAGCTGCGCCTGGCAAGTGCTGGGCCAGGGCCAATTCCGCGCGTTGGACGGCAGTCAGCCGTTTATCGGGCAGGTCGGCCAGGTTGAAGTGGTTGAGGAATGGAAGGTTGAGCTGGTGGTGGCGGATGAGTTGATTGTGGCTGTTGTGGCTGCTCTCAAACTTAGCCACCCGTATGAGACTCCAGCGTATGAGGTGTGGCAGTTGGCGGATTTTTGATCGGCTGGCTGCATAAACAAGAAACCCGCTGGGCCAGTTTGGTCAGCGGGTTTTTTGTTGGCTGTAAGTGCCAATCGCAGGCAAGCCAGCTCCCACATTTGACCCCGTTGTCAGACCGTACATCAATCCCATGTGGGAGCTGGCTTGCCTGCGATGGCGTCGGTGCAAGCGCCTCAGACCTTTCCGACAAGCCTTTCAGGTTGTCCGTCGGAACTCGCACAACTAACCTTCTCGAGTCGCTGCCAATTCAGTGACCGGGACTGCAAGCCTGAAAAATCACTAGGAGCCTATTCCATATGGAGTTTAATGATGATCAGCGACAACTTGCTAACTGGTTCAATCTCATCTCAAGCCGAGTCCCGCCAAGCTGGTGATTTACCGTCCGACCAGATCTTCACCGTAATACCCAGTCTGAACATCGAAACCCTGCTCGCCAATGCTTCCCAAGACCTGGCATCCGTGCAGGCACTGGCGGGTCATCTGGCTTTTGATGTCGACGGTCCGCAGCGTGATGCCGTGCTGGGGATTCATCGGATGGTGGAGGGTATTCAGTTGATGGTGGATCGGGTGCTGGATTTAGTTGAGGTGCCTGAGCAGAAGTAATCAGGCGCCTGTGAGGGCCAATCGGGAGCAAGCCCCCGATGAGGCCAGAAAAGCCACTACCGCTCTAAACCCTGGCGCCGACCTCACTGACCAACCGCTCCAACGCCTCACCCAAGCCAGAGGCCTTGTCACCAATTAACAAGTGCCAAACACCGCTTTCAAGCTGACTCACACCCTGGCAACCAAGTGTAATGAGCTGAGCTTCAGACAAGCGCGAATCATCCCCCAACTCCACCCGCAACCGGGTCATCGCCACAGCTTCCAGCTGGCGCAAATTCCCTCGGCCACCCAACGCATTCAGCCATTGCTCGGCCTCCTGCACATTCACCGTCACGGGCTTATCCACAGGTGCAACCGCTACAGGCGCTGCAACAAACCCTGGCATGGCCAAACGAATTTCATCAGCAATGCTATCGGCCATCGGCCCGACCACCACCTGCAAACTCCCGCCGTTACCCGGGCGCACTACAGCCATGGCGCCCAGTGCTTTCAGTTCAGCATCCACCGCCTTGTTGCGATCCACCATGTCCAACCGCAGCCGCGTGGTGCATGCACCCACACTCAGCAAGTTCTCAGCACCACCCAACGCCTGGATATAAGCCGTAGCACGCTGGTTATCACTCATCGCTTCAGCCTGCACCACCTGGATATCTTCACGCCCCGGCGTCTTCAGGTTGAAGCGGCGGATGCAGTAGCTGAACACGCTGTAGTAGATCACCGCGTAGGCCAGGCCCACCGGCACCACCAGCCAGCCATTGGTGGACTTGCCCCAGCCCAGCACCATGTCGATAAACCCACCGGAGAAGGTAAACCCGAGGTGGATGTTCAGCATGTTGGTGACTGCCATCGACAGGCCGGTGAGCAGCGCGTGAATCAGGTACAGGAACGGTGCCAAGAACATGAACGCAAATTCAATCGGTTCAGTCACCCCGGTCAAAAACGAAGTCAGCGCCATCGACAGAAAGATCCCGCCCATGACTTTACGGCGCTCTGGCAACGCATTGCGGTACATCGCCAGGCACGCAGCCGGCAGGCCGAACAGCATCACCGGGAACATGCCGGTCATGAACTGGCCGCCTTTGGGGTCGCCGGCAAAGTAGCGGGTCAGGTCGCCGGTCACCACCGCGCCGGTTGCCGGGTCGGTAAACGTGCCGAACACGAACCACGCCATATTGTTGAGGATATGGTGCAAGCCAGTGACGATCAGCAGGCGGTTGAACACGCCAAACACGAACGCACCCAGGCTGCCGCTTTCCATCAACAACACGCCAAAGCTGTTGATGCCGTGCTGGATCGGCGGCCAGATCAGACCGAAGATCACGCCCAGGCCCACCGCCGAAAAACCGGTGACAATCGGTACAAACCGTCGCCCACCAAAGAACGCCAGGTACTCCGGCAGCTTGATGTCCTTGAAGCGGTTATACAGCCCGCCCGCCATCAGGCCACTGGCGATACCGGCGAGCATGCCCATGTTGATGGTGGTATCCATCACCTTGAGGGTCGAGATCATCACCAGGTAGCCAATCGCCCCGGCCAGGCCGGCGGTGCCGTTGTTGTCGCGGGCAAAGCCCACGGCGATGCCGATGGCGAAGATCAGCGCCAGGTTGGCGAAGATCGCCTGCCCGGCATCGTGCATCACCGCGATGTTGAGCAAGTCGGTGTCGCCCAGGCGCAGCAGCAAGCCGGCGATTGGCAGGATCGCAATCGGCAGCATCAGTGCGCGGCCCAGGCGTTGCAGGCCTTCGATAAAGTGTTGGTACATGGCGTGTCTCCCTATTCTTGTTGTTTTCAGCTCAGCGGCCAGTGGTGTTGACAGGCTTGGCGAACGGCCTTGGCACTGCTCAGGTCGAGCAGCTCAAGGCTCAGTTGCCGGCATTGCGCCGCGTCCAGGTGGCGGACGCGGTCCTTGATTTCGCCGATCTGCGGCGGGCTTACCGACAGCTCACTGACCCCCAGGCCGACCAGTACTGGCGTGGCCAGTGGGTCAGACGCCAAGGCACCGCACACGCCGACCCAACGCCCGTGTTTCGCCGCACCGGTGCAGGTTTGGGCGATCAGCCGCAGCAAGGCAGGATGCAGCGCATCAACGCGGGCGGCCAAGCCTGCGTGGTCGCGGTCCATCGCCAGGGTGTACTGGGACAGGTCATTGGTGCCGATGGATAAAAAGTCCGCGTGTTCGGCCAACTGCTCGGCCATCAGCGCGGCGGCGGGCACTTCGATCATCACGCCCAGCTCGGGGCGCTGCGTCAGCTCCAGCTCCACGCACAGTTCATCCAGGCGCTGGCGAATCTGCAGCAGTTCATCCACCTCGCTGACCATCGGCAGCAGAATGCGGCAACGCGCCAGCGGCGAAACTTGCAGCAGAGCGCGCAGTTGCTGGTCGAGCAGTTCCGGGCGCACCTGGGCCATGCGAATACCGCGCAGGCCCAGCACCGGGTTCGCCTCGACGGGCAGCGGCAGGTAATCGAGCTGCTTGTCGCCCCCCACATCGATGGTGCGGATGATCACCGACTTGTCACCCATGGCATCCAGCACGGCCTGATAAGCCTGGCGTTGCTCCTGCTCATCCGGCGCGGTACGGCGGTCGACGAACAGAAATTCAGTGCGCAGCAGGCCGACGCCATCGGCGCCGTTGTCAAACGCCATTTGGGCTTCGGCGCTGGAGGCGACATTCGCCGCGACTTCAACCGTCACGCCGTCGGTGGTGAGTGCCGGTTGCCGGGCTTGGGCCTGTTGTTGCTGGCGTCGTAATTTCTGTGTTTCGCGAATCTGGTGAACTTCGGCGTGGCGCGCTTCACTGGGGGCCAGTTCCAGGCGGCCGTTGGCGGCATCGAGCACTACCCGTTGGCCTTGGGGCACATCAAGCACTTCATTGCCCAGGGCGACGAGACACGGCAGGCCTTTGCCCCGGGCCAAAATCGCCACATGGGAGGTCGCACCGCCTTCGGCCATGCAGATGCCAGCGGCGTGTTGCGCGCTCAGTTGCAGCAAGTCCGAAGGTGTCAGCTCATGGGCACTGACAATCGCCCCCGCCGGCAATTCGAAATGCCAGGCTTCACCCAGCAACGCACGCAGCACCCGTTGTTGAAGGTCTCGCAGGTCATTGGCGCGCTCGGCAAACAGTGGTTTGCCCAACGCCAGCAGCACGGCGCATTGGGCCTGGATCGCATCACGCCAGGCGTGGGTGGCGGCGCTGCCTTGTTCGATGGCAGCGGTGGCTGCGTCGAGTAATGCCGGGTCTTCCAGCAGGGCGAGGTGGGCGGCAAAGATCTCTTCTTCTTCGACGTTTTTGCGTTGGCGCGCTTGGTCCAGCGTATTGCGGATTTCGCCGCGCACTTGCTCAAGGGCGGCATCCAGGCGTTGCAGTTGTTCGTCGACGCTATGATTGCCGCTGTCTTGCGGCAGTTCGATGCCCGTCAGGCGGAACAATGGCCCACATACCAGACCGGGTGCCGCGCATACGCCTTGCAGCACATTGGCTTCGGTATTCGCCCGGCGTGGCGTGGCGGCGACTGGTGCGTGGTGTTCCTCGTGAACCGCCACCGACAACGCGGCGACCAGGGCCTGCAACGCCGCCTCGCAATCTTTGCCGCGAGAGGTCACCCGTACCTCGTCACCTTCGCCAATACCCAGCCCCATCAGGCCGATCAGGCTGTCGCAAGCCGCGGTCTTATCACCGAAGTGCAGCTGCGATTGGCTGCTGAAGCCCTGGGCAGTCTTGCGGATCAGCGCGGCAGGGCGCGCATGCAAGCCGCCACGGTGGGTGATGCGCACCGTGGCGCTCACTTGCGCGACCGAGTTATCCACAGCGGTTTGAACCGGCGCGGATGTGCGCAGGGCAATCCGCATCAGTGATTCACCGAGCTTCACGGTCTTGCTCGCGATGGGTTGCAGTTCGAAGCGGTCACTGTTGGTCAGGATGATCAGGCTCACCAGGCTTTTGCACTGGCGCGCTATGCGGTCCAGGTCAAACTGCACCAACGGCTGGCCCTCGCTCACCCGTGCGCCATCCTTCACCAGCAAGGCAAAGCCTTCGCCATTGAGCTCCACGGTGTCGATGCCCACGTGCATCAGCACTTCGGCACCGTTGTCGGCGCGGATGGTCAATGCATGACCGGTGCGGGCGACATGGATGATCACGCCGTCACAGGGCGCATGCAGGCAATCGTTCAACGGGTCGATGGCAATCCCGTCACCCATGGCGCCGCTGGCGAACACTTCGTCGGGGACGCTGTTCAGGGCCAGCACCGGCCCACTCAAGGGGGCGCTTAAGGTCAATGGATTATTGTTGTTGGGCATGGGCACGGTACTCATCAGGAAAACGCCGCTTTAGTGCGTACGGGTGACTTTGCTCAGGTGGCGCGGCTGGTCCGGGTCCATGCCCCGTGCCTCAGCCAAGCCTGAGGCCATCACGTAGAAGCTCTGGATCGCCAGGATCGGGTCCAGGCTCGGGTGTTCGGCGCGACTAAGGGTCAGGTCGCGTTCGGCGATATCGTCCGGTGCGGCCAGCAGCACGCGGGCGCCGCGTTGGCGCATATCGGCGGCCAGGCTCAACAGGCCGGGCTGCTCGGCGCCGCGTGGGGCGAACACCAGTAGCGGGTAGTTTTCGTCGATCAAGGCCATCGGCCCGTGGCGTACCTCGGCGCTGCTGAAGGCTTCGGCCTGGATCGCCGAGGTTTCCTTGAGCTTGAGCGCGGCTTCCTGGGCGATGGCAAACCCGGCGCCACGGCCGATCACCATTAATTGCTGGCAGTCGCGCAGGGCATCGATAGCTTGGGTCCAATCCTGCTTGGCGGCTTCACGCAAACCGTCGGGCAGCGCCTGGCAGGCTTGGAGCAACTCGGTTTCCTGGTTCCAGTGGCCGATCAATTGCGCGCTGGCGCTGAGGGTGGCGATAAAGCTCTTGGTCGCGGCCACGCTTTGTTCCGGGCCGGCGCACAACGGCACATGGAATTCACAGGCGGCTTCCAGCGGCGAGTCTTCGGCGTTCACCAGCGAGATGCTCAGGGCGCCGCGCTTGCGCAGCAGTCGCAGGCTGTTGACCAGGTCCGGGCTCTGCCCCGACTGGGAGAACCCAAACGCCACCTGGCCGCTGACTTTCATCGGCGCCTGCAACAGGGTCACCACCGACATCGGCAACGACGCCACCGGGATGCCCACATGCTGCATGGCCAGGTAGGCGAAGTAGCTGGCGGCGTGGTCGGAGCTGCCGCGGGCAATGGTCATCGCCACTTGCGGCGGCTGGCGACGCAGGCGACCGGCCACTTCTTCCAGCAGCGGATTCAGGCGTTGCAGTTGTGCCGCAACGGCGTCGCAGGAGGCCAGGGCCTCTTCAAGCATTTTTGAAGTCAATGGTTTCTCCTTCGACCATTACGTCGGTGAGTGTCAGGGAGCGGTCCAGGCGCACGCAGTCGGCATAGCTGCCGGGTTGCAGGCGGCCGCGTTCTTCCAGGCCCAGGTAGTCCGCAGGAAATTGCGACAGGCGTTGTGAGGCTTCGCTGATGGGCAGGCCGATTTTCACCAGGTTGCGCAGCGCCTGGTCCATGGTCAGCGTGCTGCCGGCCAGGGTGCCGTCGGCCAGGCGTACGCCACCCAGGCATTTGGTCACGGTGTGGCTGCCCAGCTTGTATTCGCCATCGGGCATACCGGCGGCGGCGGTGGAGTCGGTCACGCAGTACAGGCATGGGATCGAGCGCAGGGCCACGCGCATGGCACCGGGATGCACATGGAGCAGATCCGGAATCAGCTCGGCGTATTGGGCGTGGGCCAGCGCGGCGCCGACGATGCCGGGCTCACGGTGATGCAGTGGGCTCATGGCGTTGTACAAATGGGTAAAGCTGGTGGCGCCGGCGGCGAGGGCGGCTACGCCTTCTTCATAACTGCCCAGGGTGTGGCCGATCTGCATGCGCACGCCGCGTTGGCTGAGGGCGCGGATCAGGCCGTCGTGGCCGGCGATTTCCGGGGCGATGGTGATCACTCGGATCGGCGCCAGGCGCAGGTAGTCTTCGACTTCGGCCATCAATGCGGTGTGGGCGAAGTTGGGTTGGGCGCCGAGTTTGCCCGGGTTGATGTAGGGGCCTTCCAGGTGCACGCCCAGTACCCGGGCGCTGCCTGTCGGGCGTTGCTCGCAGAACCTGCCGAGTTCACCGAGGACGCTGGTGATTTCTTCCACCGGCGCCGTCATGGTGGTCGCCAATAGCGAGGTGGTCCCAAAACGCACGTGGGTGCGGGTAATGGTCTCGAAGGCCTGCGCCCCTTCCATGATGTCGGCACCGCCACCGCCGTGTACATGCAGGTCGATAAAGCCTGGCAGCAGGTAGGGCAGGTCGTTGTCAGCCGGGTCGCAAGGCGTGCCTTCGATGGCAACCACCTTGCCGTGTTCGTGCACCAGGCGGCCGCGCATCCAGCCGTTGGGCGTGAGGATATTGTCTTCTGACATGGGCAGTTCTCTAAATTCGCAATTCGGCGGAGTAGTCATGACGGCGCAGCTCTGCGACAAAGTCGTAGTAGTCGTTGCGACAGTAGGTGTCGGTGATTTCAATCGGCGTGTTGTCGGCGGTGTAGCCCACGCGGGTCATCAGCAGCATGGCGGTGCCGGGGGCGATGCCCACCAGCTTGGCGAACTCGTCCGAGGCGTTGATCGCCTGGATATGCTGCAGGGCGCGCACGATGGGCTTGCCGATGCCTTCCAGGTATTCGTACAGCGAATTGCCGATGGCTTGCGGGTGCGGCAACACCGAGGCGGGCATGGCGGTCATTTCAATCGCCATCACCGTGTCATCGGCTTTGCGCAGACGCTTGAGGCGCGCCACTTTGTCGGTGGGTGACAGGCACAGGCGGATCAGCTCTTCGTGGGTCGGCGGGGTTATGTCGCGCTCCAGCCACTGGGAGGTGGGCACAAAGCCCTTGAGCCGCAGCATTTCGCTGAACCCCGACAAGCGCGACAAGGGTTGTTCCAGGCGCGGCGTGATAAAGGTGCCGGAGCCCTGGCTGCGGCGGATCAGGCCCTGGGCAAGCAACACTTCCAGCGCTTTACGGGCAGTGACCCGCGAGATGCTCAACTGCTCGCTGAGCGCACGCTCCGAGGGCAGGGCCTGCTCGGATTTCCACTGGCCGGCATGGATCGCGGCTTCAAGGCTGCGAGCCAGTTGCAGGTACAGCGGCGTGGATTGCTTGTCGTCGGGGCGCAGGGCCAGGATGGGATTCATCTGTCAGGTTTCCGATGCGTTATTGGAGTGTTGTCGCCCGGTAATGGCCGGAAATTAATACCACTTAAATACCATGTCAATGCTACCAAAACGGTGCAAGCCCCGGTTTCAGGGCTCTTTAATGGGGCTTGGTATCAAGTGGTATTAGAGAGGTCTTTGTGTCGCGCACAAGTGCACTGTCCCGCGCGGTGAACTGGTATTCACCGGCAGGCGCTGCTGGAGGCAGGAATTATTTTCGAATTAATTTACGAACGGTACGAGATTACGGCCGAATCTCGATCATGGTGCCGTCTTTGACCAGGCTCCAGACTTCGCGCATGTCCACGTTGCGCATGCCGATGCAGCCGTCGGTCCAGTCCAGGGTGTGAAACCACTGTTCCGGGTAGTCTTCGGTGTCGGGCGTGCCGTGGATCATGATCATGCTGCCCGGTTTTACCCCTTCGCGGCGGGCGCGGGCGGCGTCGCTGATGTTCGGGTAGGAGATGTGCATGGCCAGGTTGAAGCGGTCGCTGGTCTTGCGCCAGTCGATCCAGTAGAAACCCTCGGGGGTACGGCGGTCGCCTTCGATCAGCTTGTGGCCCTTGGGGTTCTTGCCCAGGGAAATGCGATAGGTTTTGAGGGGCTTGCCGTCGTTGATCAGTTGCAGTTGGTGCGCGGACTTGAGTACCAGGACTTTTTCGACGGTTTTACCGCCGAGAGTTTCCACCGTAGAGGCTGGGGACAGCGTGGCAAACGACAGGCAGATAAGAGCAAGCAACCAACGCATTGAAACGGTATCCCTGATAAAGGTGCTGCCTGGAAGGTTATTTGGTTGGGCGTGTCATCGGCGGGACCGACTCGCTGCGCACCGGGTACACCTGTTGGCGACGGTCAGCGAAAAAGCATTCTAAGGTACGCCCGACCGTGCGGAAAGCCAGCTCGGACCAAGGGATATCAGCTTCATCGAACAGCTTCACTTCAAGGCTTTCCGGGCCTGCGGCAAAGTCCAGGTCGATCAGCTCGGCGCGGTAGAAAATATGCACCTGGCTGATGTGCGACACATTGATCAGGGTATAGATGCTCAGGTTGCGCACGCGGGCGCAGGCTTCTTCCAGGGTTTCACGCATGGCCGCCTGTTCCACGGTCTCGCCGTTTTCCATAAAGCCTGCGGGCAGGGTCCAGTAACCCAGGCGCGGTTCGATGGCACGGCGGCACAGCAGCACTTGATCGCCCCACACCGGTACGGTGCCGGCGACGATATTGGGGTTTTGATAGTGAATGGTCGAACAGTGATCACACACAAAACGCAGGCGTGCGTCGCCTTCGGGAATACGTTGGGTAACCGGTTTACCGCACTGGCTGCAGAAATTCATGCTGGGGTTCCTGGAGAATGGGCACATCTTGGCTTGGTGCCGGGCGTTCCTGCAAGTTGTCGTTTCGCGACATGCACCGGGTTTTGGGCTTGGGCGCCCGCACGCTTTGGTGCATGATGCAAGGTAGCCAACAGACCGAGATGACTCATGCTGGACGAGCTACTTCGCCGGGTAAGCAATCACACCCCTCACACCTTGGAAACTGACGGGCGTTTCCCCGAGGCCGCAGTGCTGGTGCCGATTACCCGCACTGACGAACCTGAGCTGATCCTGACTCTGCGCGCCAGCGGCCTGTCGACCCATGGTGGCGAAGTGGCCTTTCCTGGTGGGCGGCGTGACCCTGAAGACCCGGACCTGATCTTTACCGCCTTGCGCGAAGCCGAAGAAGAAATCGGCCTGCCGCCGGGGCTGGTTGAGGTCATAGGCCCGTTGAGCCCGCTGATTTCCCTGCACGGCATCCGTGTAACGCCCTATGTGGGCGTGATCCCTGACTACGTCGAATACCTGGCCAACGACGCCGAAATCGCCGCCGTCTTCAGTGTGCCCCTGGAGTTTTTCCGACAGGACCCACGCGAACATACCCACCGCATCGATTACCAGGGCCGAAGTTGGTATGTGCCCAGCTACCGCTTCGGCGAATACAAGATCTGGGGGCTGACGGCGATCATGATTGTCGAGCTGATCAACCTGCTCTATGACGATGCCAAGATCAGCCTGCACCAGCCGCCCAAGAGTTTTATCAATATCTAAGCCATCGCATGAATGGCAAGCCGTGAGGGAAAACCATGAAATACCGCCTGGGCGATGCCCGCGTCGAGACCCATCCCAACAGTTGGGTCGCACCCAATGCCACGCTGGTGGGCAAGGTCCAGCTGGAGGAGGGCGCCAACGTCTGGTTCAACGCGGTGTTGCGCGGCGATAACGAACTGATCCTGATCGGCAAGAACAGCAACGTGCAGGACGGCAGCGTAATGCACACCGACATGGGCTACCCGCTTACCCTCGGCACCGGCGTGACCATCGGCCATAACGCCATGCTGCACGGCTGCAGCGTCGACGACTACAGCCTGATCGGCATTAACGCGGTGGTTCTCAATGGCGCCAAGATTGGCAAGCACTGCATTATCGGCGCGAACTCGCTGATCGGTGAAGGCAAGGAAATTCCCGATGGCTCGCTGGTCATGGGCTCGCCGGGCAAGGTGGTACGTGAGCTGACTGAGGCGCAGAAACGTATGCTCGAAGCCAGCGCCGCGCACTATGTGCACAATTCGCAGCGCTATGCCCGAGACTTGGTTGAGCAGGAAGAATGAGTGCAGTTGAACGGCCTGTAGCCTCGCCCTGTGTGAATATTTGCGCGCTGGACGAGGACGATATCTGTACCGGCTGCCAGCGCAACGTGGACGAGATTACGCGTTGGGGCCGCATGGATAATGCCGAACGCCGGGTGGTGTTGGGGTTGTGTCATGAGCGGGCGGTGGCGGGTGGGTTGGTATGGATGACGCCCAAAAGCTCGGGTGCCTGATCGATTGCTATCGGGAGCAAGCCCCCTCCCACACTTGAATGTGTTCACAGATCAAAATGTGGGAGGGGGCTTGCCCCCGATGAAGCCCTCCCAGACGACATATGTCTAATTGTGAAGTACCCTGTGTCCCTTGTTCACAGGTCATTCATCCATGTTTTTCCTGATCGCCTACATCAGCAGCGTCGTGCTGATCAACTTCGCCTTCTCCACCGCCCCGCACCTGGATGTCATCTGGTCCGCCTGGGGTGGCCTGGTATTTATCCTTCGCGACATGGTGCAAACCCGCTTCGGCCACGGCGCGATCATCGCCATGCTGGCGGCGCTGGTGCTGTCGTATATCACTTCCGACCCGTCCATCGCCCTGGCCAGTGCTACGGCGTTCGCGGTGTCCGAGTGCATCGACTGGCTGGTGTTCAGCATCACCAAACGCCCGCTGCATGATCGCCTGTGGATAAGTTCGGCACTGAGCATTCCCCTCGACACCTTTATTTTCTTCGGCTTGATCGGTGCGCTCACACCGGCGGTGGCGGGCACGGCGCTGGTGTCGAAGTTCGCCGGGGTCACGGTGGTGTGGTTGATCATGGCTTGGCGCCTGCGCAAGCGTGCCGTCGCCAACTGAGGCCAATTCTTGCAGTTCATGTAAAATGCCGGCCTTTCTCCCCATGATCCGCTCCCCTGAGGACCTGAGATGACCCGAATCGGAACTCCATTGTCGCCAACCGCGACCCGCGTTTTGCTGTGTGGCTGCGGTGAGCTGGGCAAGGAAGTGGTGATCGAACTGCAACGCCTGGGCGTTGAAGTGATTGCCGTGGATCGCTACGCCAACGCGCCGGCCATGCAGGTGGCGCACCGTAGCCACGTGATCAACATGCTCGACGGTGCGGCGCTGCGTGCAGTCATCGAGGCGGAGAAGCCGCACTTCATCGTGCCGGAAATCGAAGCCATCGCCACCGCCACTCTGGTGGAACTGGAGGCTGAAGGCTTCACGGTTATCCCGACCGCCCGCGCCACGTCGTTGACCATGAACCGTGAGGGCATCCGTCGCCTGGCCGCCGAAGAACTGGACCTGCCGACCTCGCCGTACCACTTCGCGGACACCTTCGAAGACTACAGCAAGGCCGTCCAGGACCTGGGCTTCCCCTGCGTGGTCAAGCCGGTGATGAGTTCGTCGGGCAAGGGCCAGAGCCTGTTGCGCAGCACTGATGACGTGCAGAAAGCCTGGGATTACGCGCAGGAAGGCGGGCGTGCCGGTAAGGGTCGAGTCATCATCGAAGGCTTTATCGATTTCGACTACGAAATCACTCTGCTGACCGTGCGCCACATTGGCGGCACCACCTTCTGCGCGCCGGTTGGCCATCGTCAGGAGAAGGGCGACTATCAGGAGTCCTGGCAGCCACAGGCCATGAGCCCGATCGCCCTGGCCGAATCCGAGCGCGTTGCCAAGGCGGTAACCGAAGCCCTGGGCGGCCGTGGTCTGTTTGGTGTGGAGTTGTTCATCAAGGGCGATCAGGTGTGGTTCAGCGAAGTGTCGCCGCGCCCACATGACACCGGTTTGGTCACACTGATTTCTCAGGACCTGTCGCAGTTCGCGCTGCACGCTCGCGCCATCCTGGGCTTGCCGATCCCGTTGATCCGTCAGTTCGGGCCTTCGGCATCGGCGGTGATCCTGGTGGAAGGGCAGTCGACCCAGACGGCGTTTGCCAACCTCGGCGTTGCATTGAGCGAGCCGGACACGGCGTTGCGTCTGTTTGGCAAGCCAGAGGTCAACGGCCAGCGCCGCATGGGTGTGGCGTTGGCGCGGGATGAGTCGATTGAAGCGGCTCGTGCCAAGGCGACCCGGGCCTCCCAAGCGGTTGTTGTAGAGCTCTAAAAGCATCGGGAGCAAGCCCCCTCCCACATTTAACCGCGTATAACCTTTGGAATGCGGTCGAATGTGGGAGGGGGCTTGCTCCCGATAGCGGTTTATCAGGCGACCTTGTTCAAATCATTATCCCGCGTCTCTTTCAGGCACAGCACCGCAATCAAACTCAGCAACGCTGCCGCCGACACATACCCACCGACATAACTGAGCCCACCCATCGCCACCAGCTTGGTCGCGAAGAACGGTGCTGCAGACGCCCCGACAATCCCACCCAGGTTATACGCCGCCGAAGCACCGGTATAACGCACACGCGTCGGGAACAACTCCGGCAGCAGGGCGCCCATCGGCGCGAAGGTCACGCCCATCAAGAACAGCTCCAACGCCAGGAACAGCGCCACGGCCCAGGTCGAGCCGTGGGTCAGCAGTGGCTCCATGGTAAAGCCCGAGAGAATCGCCAGGATCGCCCCAACGATCAGCACCGGCTTACGTCCATAACGATCACTGGCCAGCGCTGCCAGCGGCGTCGCCAAGCCCATGAACAGCACGGCAAAGCACAGTAAGCCGAGGAACGTCTCGCGGCTGTAGCCCAGTGTGGAAACGCCGTAGCTCAGGGAAAACGCCGTGGTGATGTAGAACAGCGCGTAGCACACCACCATCGACGCAGCGCCCAGCAGCACCGGCAGCCAATGTTGGCTGAACAGTTCCACCAGTGGCACCTTCACCGGTGCTTCTTTGGCTACGGAGTTGGCGAATACTGGGGTTTCATGCAGCTTCAGGCGTGCATACAGGCCCACCATCACCAGTGCGGCGCTGAGAATGAACGGAATACGCCAGCCCCAGCTACGGAACTGCTCGTCATTCAGGCTCATGGCCAGGATCAGGAATAAACCGTTGGCCGCCAGAAAGCCAATCGATGGGCCCAATTGCGGAAACATGCCAAACCAGGCGCGCTTGCCCTTGGGCGCGTTCTCGGTCGCCAGCAATGCCGCGCCGCCCCATTCCCCGCCAAGGCCCAGGCCCTGGCCGAAGCGTAATACGCACAACAGAATCGGTGCCCAGGCGCCGATGCTGTCATAGCCGGGCAGCAAGCCGATCAAGGTGGTGCACACACCCATCAACAGCAGCGAGGCCACCAGAGTGGATTTGCGCCCGATTCGGTCGCCGAAATGGCCGAACAGCGCCGACCCCAGCGGGCGTGCGATAAAGGCGATGCCAAAGGTCAGGAACGACGCCAGCATCTGCGCCGTACCGGAGCTCTGGGGAAAGAACACCGGGCCGATGACCAGCGCAGCAGCCGTGGCGTAGATATAGAAGTCGTAGAACTCGATGGCGGTGCCGACGATGCTCGCCGTGGCGACGCGGGCGGTCGAATTGGTCGGGGCGGCGGTCGCAGCCTCTTGGTAGGTGGTGCTCATGGCAGTATCCCTGACGGTCATTGCGCGTTTGGACGCGGATTATTATTGGTCGAACACCCATGGATCAGGGTTGTGCGCGGGGCGGCTCGGGATGGGAGCAAACACCGGTCGGACATGATAAAGCGGTGCCTGGACACGCTGAGTGCGGGTAGCACGCGGTCGGGCGGGGCTTGGGTAAGCCGGATGGATTATAGGAAGGGGGCTAAGGATCCAACAAGGGGCTGGTGAGGATCTATGGCCTGGAACTGGATCAATGTGGGAGCTGGCTTGCCTGCGATAGCATCACCTCGGTTCAACTGAAGGACCGAGTCGCCTGCATCGCAGGCAAGCCAGCTCCCACATTGACCGGGTTGAGCCTGCTGAGGTCAGGCAGCGACGGGCACATGGCTGGTATGCCAGATCAACACCTTGCTCACCCGGTTGTCCTCGGTTTCGAGGATTTCCAGGCGATAGCGGCCGATCTTCAGGCACACCGCGCAATCGGGGATGGTTTCCAGCGCTTCGGTCACCAGGCCGTTGAGGGTCTTGGGGCCGTCGCTGGGCAGGTGCCAGCCCAGGCTTTTGTTCAGTTCGCGGATCGAAGCGGCGCCGTCAATGATGTAGCGGCCATCGGGCTGGGCCTCGATGTGGGGGTTATCCACAGCCTGATCGCTTTCGAACTCGCCGACGATTTCTTCCAGGATATCTTCCAGGGTAACGATGCCCAGCACTTCGCCGTATTCGTCCACCACCATGCCCAGGCGCCGTTGCTGCTTGTGAAAATTCAGCAGTTGCAGCTGCAATGGTGTGCTTTCCGGAACGAAATAGGGTTCGTGACAGGCAGCGAGCAGCGCCTCTTTGGTCAGGCTGGCGTCGGGGAGCAGGTGCTGGACCTGGCGCGTGTTGAGCACCGCTTCGACCTGGTTGATATCACTGTGGAACACCGGCAGGCGCGTGCGTTGGGAACTGCGCAGCTGCTCGATGATCTCGTCGATCGAGTCATCCAGGTTGATGCCGTCCACTTCACTGCGGGGCACCAGGATGTCGTTGACGGTGATGTTATCCAGCGCGTGGATGCCGGGCATACCGGGCGCGCGGTCTTCGTCGGCCTCGGGCGGGGCTTGGTCGTCATGGTCCGGCAGCGGCTCATCGCTGTTTTTCACCACACCGGACTTGCGCGCGAACGGGCGCAGCAGCAACAGGCTGATGCCGTTGAGCAGCCAGGCCAGCGGGTAGAGGATTTTCAGCGGCACGCCCAGCAGGGCGTTACCGAAACCCAACACCGCTTGCGGATGGCGGGTGGCCAGGATGCGAGGCAGGTAGTCGGCGAGAATCAGCAGCAGTGCACAAGAGACCAGCCAACCCAGCCATGGGCCGTTCTGCGCCCAGGCATAGATTGCCAGCAGCGTGCAAAGGATCACCACGGCGGCGCGGCACAGGCTGTTGCACAGAATCAGGCTATGGCGCGGGAAGCTCAGGCGTGCGGCAGCCTTATCGCCCTGGCGGGTACCGGGGCGCAGGGCCAACAGATGCTGTTGTGCTGCTTCGATGGCGGTAAACAGCGCCGCCCATAAAATCAGCAAGGCAATGACGGCGAGCATCGGCTCCAAAGGCAAGTTATCCATGATCGCTGCCCGTCAGATATGCAGGATGTATTCGCGAACCAGCTTGCTGCCGAAATAGGCCAGCATCAGCAGGCAGAACCCGGCCAGGGTCCAACGTATTGCCTTGTGCCCACGCCAGCCGAGGCGGTTGCGGCCCCACAGCAGCACGCTGAACACCACCCAGGCCAGGCACGCCAGCAGGGTCTTGTGCACCAGGTGCTGGGCGAACAGGTTCTCGACGAACAGCCAGCCGGAAATCAGCGACAGCGACAGCAGGGTCCAACCGGCCCACAGGAATCCGAACAGCAGGCTTTCCATGGTTTGCAGCGGCGGGAAGTTCTTGATCAGCCCTGAGGGGTGCTTGTGCTTGAGCTGGTGATCCTGCAGCAACAGGAGCAGGGCCTGGAACACCGCGATGGTGAACATGCCGTAGGCGAGGATCGACAGCAGGATGTGGGCGAGGATGCCCGGCTCCTCGTCGATCACCTGTACGGTGCCAGTGGGGGTGAACTGCGCCAGCAGCACCGTCAGCATTCCGAGGGGGAATAGCAGCACCAGCAGGTTCTCCACCGGAATCCGGTAGCAGGCCAGCAACGTCAGTGCGATGACGGCCGCGGCGATCAGGCTGGCGGCGCTGAAAAAGTCCAGGCCCAGGCCCACCGGCGTCATCAGGTGAGTGAACAGGCTGGCGGCATGGGCCAGCAGGGCCAGCACGCCAAGGCCGACGAGCAGACGTTTGTCCGCTTTGGCGCCTTGGGCCAGACGAGTGCCCTGATAGAGAGTCGCAGCGGCATACAGAATGGCGGCGGCGAGGCTGGGTAGCAAACTGGGTGACAAGGGGAGCATAAATCCTGGTAGGCAAGCCCGAAAGGCGTTGAGTTTGGCACACACCTGCGTTGCAAGAAAGACTCCCGGGCCAGACAGCGGGTGTGCATGGGCGCAGTCTTCGCTATAATCCGCGACCTGCCCACGCCGCAGGCTCGGCGAGCGCTGTTTTTAATAGCGATTGACCACAGCCTGGGCCGCCATTACCTCGGTCTACCTGCATTTCGATGAGTAGGGCCTGAAAGGATCGCGCATGTTTGAAAACTTGACTGACCGTCTCTCGCAGACGCTGCGCCACGTTACCGGCAAGGCCAAGCTGACCGAGGACAATATTAAAGACACCCTGCGTGAAGTGCGCATGGCGTTGCTGGAAGCCGACGTGGCCTTGCCGGTGGTGAAGGATTTCGTCAACTCGGTCAAAGAGCGCGCGGTCGGCACCGAAGTGTCCCGCAGCCTGACCCCGGGCCAGGCCTTCGTGAAGGTCGTCCAGGCCGAACTCGAAAGCCTGATGGGCGCGGCCAACGAAGACTTGAACCTCAGCGCCGTGCCGCCAGCCGTCGTATTGATGGCCGGTCTGCAAGGTGCGGGTAAGACCACCACCGCCGGCAAGTTGGCGCGCTTCCTTAAAGAGCGCAAGAAGAAATCCGTGATGGTGGTGTCGGCCGACGTGTACCGTCCGGCGGCCATCAAGCAGTTGGAAATGCTCGCTGGCGAAGTAGGCGTGACCTTCTTCCCGTCCGACCTGAGCCAGAAGCCGGTCGACATCGCCAACGCCGCTATTAAAGAAGCCAAGCTCAAGTTCATCGACGTGGTCATCGTCGATACCGCCGGTCGCCTGCACATCGACGAAGAGATGATGGGCGAGATCAAGGCGCTGCATGCCGCGATCAATCCGGTCGAGACGCTGTTTGTGGTCGACGCCATGACCGGCCAGGATGCGGCCAACACTGCCAAGGCCTTTGGTGACGCACTGCCGCTGACCGGCGTGATCCTCACCAAGGTCGACGGCGACGCCCGCGGCGGTGCCGCGCTGTCGGTACGTGCCATCACTGGCAAGCCGATCAAGTTCATCGGTATGGGTGAGAAGAGCGACGCGCTCGAGCCGTTCCACCCTGAGCGTATCGCCTCGCGTATCCTCGGCATGGGTGACGTGCTCAGCCTGATCGAACAGGCCGAAGCCACGCTCGACAAGGACAAGGCCGACAAGCTGGCCAAGAAGCTGAAGAAGGGCAAGGGCTTCGACCTCGAAGACTTCCGTGACCAGTTGCAACAGATGAAGAACATGGGCGGCCTCGGCGGCCTGATGGACAAGCTGCCCAACATCGGCGGTGTGAACCTGGCGCAAATGGGCAATGCCCAAGGCGCGGCAGAGAAGCAGTTCAAGCAGATGGAAGCCATCATCAACTCCATGACCCCGGCCGAGCGCCGCGACCCTGAGCTGATCAGCGGTTCGCGCAAACGCCGGATCGCCATGGGTTCCGGCACCCAGGTGCAGGACATCGGTCGCTTGATCAAGCAGCACAAGCAGATGCAGAAGATGATGAAGAAATTCTCCGCCAAAGGCGGGATGGCCAAGATGATGCGCGGCATGGGCGGTATGTTGCCCGGCGGCGGCATGCCGAAAATGTAAAGTATTCGAGCGGGAGCCCAGCTCCTGCTCCGACCCACAGGGATGTGGGATCTCCAGCAAACCCGCCGTTGGCGGGGGCTGACTCGCCGTTTTAACCGACGGCTCTATAGCAGATCTGAATGGCACGCTGATAGGCGCCAGAAAAAGACATTTGCAAAAGTCCGGATATTCCTTAGAATATGCGGCCTTTCGGGCACCTATGCCCGCTGTGCATTTAGATTTGCAGCACCGACTACAGGAACGATGTTCACATGCTAACAATCCGTCTTGCCCTTGGCGGCTCCAAAAAGCGCCCGTTTTACCACTTGACCGTAACCGACAGCCGCAACCCGCGTGACGGTTCGCACAAGGAACAGGTTGGTTTCTTCAACCCTGTTGCTCGTGGTCAAGAAGTTCGTCTGTCCGTGAACCAAGAGCGCGTAGCCTACTGGCTGAGCGTTGGCGCACAGCCATCCGAGCGCGTTGCAAAACTGTTGAAGGACTCGGCTAAGGCCGCAGCCTGAGCAATATGAACGCGACGCCAGCTGTTGCTGATGATTTGATCGTTATCGGCAAGATTTATTCTGTTCATGGCGTTCGCGGCGAAGTGAAGGTGTATTCCTTTACTGATCCGACTGAAAACCTGTTGCAGTACAAAACCTGGACGCTCAAGCGCGAAGGGAGTGTGAAACAGGTCGAGCTGGTCAGTGGACGCGGGAGCGACAAGTTCCTGGTCGCAAAGCTCAAGGGTCTTGATGATCGTGAAGAAGCTCGTCTTCTGGCCGGTTACGAGATCTGCGTGCCGCGCAACCTGTTCCCTGAATTGACCGACGGCGAGTACTACTGGTACCAGCTGGAAGGTCTGAAGGTTATTGATCAACTCGGGCAATTGCTGGGGAAAATCGATCATCTTCTGGAAACCGGCGCCAATGATGTAATGGTGGTCAAGCCTTGCGCTGGCAGCCTGGATGATCGCGAACGCCTGTTGCCCTATACCGAGCAATGCGTGTTGGCCGTCGACCTGGCAGCGGGCGAGATGAAGGTGGAATGGGACGCGGACTTCTAAGCGTGGCTAATTTGCGCATTGAAGTGATCAGTTTGTTTCCCGAGATGTTTTCCGCCATCAGCGAGTACGGCATCACCAGTCGGGCGGTGAAACAGGGGCTGTTGCAGCTCACCTGTTGGAACCCGCGAGACTACACGACGGATCGACATCACACTGTGGACGATCGCCCATTTGGCGGTGGCCCGGGCATGGTGATGAAGATCAAGCCCCTGGAAGATGCATTGGTTCAGGCCAAGGCAGCCGCCGGGGAGAAGGCGAAGGTAATTTACCTGTCCCCTCAAGGCCGTCAGCTGAAACAGGCGGCGGTACGCGAACTGGCGAATGAGGAAAGTTTGATCCTGATTGCCGGTCGCTATGAAGGCATTGACGAGCGTTTTATTGAAGCTCATGTCGATGAAGAGTGGTCGATTGGGGACTATGTATTGTCTGGCGGCGAGCTGCCGGCAATGGTCCTGATAGATGCGGTTACACGACTGCTGCCTGGAGCTTTAGGGCATGTGGACTCTGCGGAGGAGGATTCCTTCACGGATGGTTTGCTGGATTGCCCGCACTACACCCGACCGGAGGTGTATGCGGATCAGCGTGTTCCCGACGTATTGCTAAGTGGCAATCACGCACACATCCGGCGTTGGCGTTTACAGCAGTCCCTTGGTCGGACCTATGAACGACGTGCCGATCTTCTGGAAAGCCGCTCGCTTTCTGGAGAAGAGAAGAAGCTGCTCGAGGAATACATCCTCGCGCGGGACGATAGTTAACAACGTATCGATGGTAGGTCCATTGACTTACCTTAGGAGCACAGCATGACTAACAAAATCATCCTTGCACTCGAAGCAGAGCAGATGACCAAAGAGATCCCTACCTTTGCCCCGGGCGACACCATTGTCGTTCAGGTGAAAGTGAAGGAAGGCGACCGTTCGCGTCTGCAAGCGTTCGAAGGCGTGGTAATCGCCAAGCGTAACCGTGGTGTGAACAGTGCTTTCACTGTTCGTAAAATCTCCAACGGTGTTGGCGTAGAGCGTACTTTCCAGACCTACAGCCCGCAAATCGACAGCATGGCCGTCAAGCGTCGCGGTGACGTACGTAAAGCCAAGCTGTACTACCTGCGTGACCTGTCCGGTAAAGCAGCTCGCATCAAGGAAAAACTGGCTTAAGTCCAGCTTCCCGATGCAGAAAAAAGCAGCCTACGGGCTGCTTTTTTGTGTCTGAAATTTGTCCATTTGCCGGTATTGACCATGACCACCCGTCTCGAAGAAATCCAGCGCCGCACCGACCTGTCCGTCACCCGCGTGACCAAGGCCGTGTTCCCGCCGACCACCAACCACCACAACACCCTGTTCGGCGGCACCGCCCTGGCATGGATGGACGAAGTGTCGTTCATCGCCGCCACGCGCTTCTGTCGCTTGCCTTTGGTGACGGTCTCCACCGACCGTATCGACTTCAATCACGCAATCCCGGCCGGCTCCATCGTTGAGCTGATCGGCCGGGTGATCAAAGTCGGCAACACCAGCCTCAAGGTTGAAGTGGAAGTGTTTGTCGAGAGCATGAGCGCTGATGGCCGTGAAAAGGCGATCCAGGGCGTGTTCAGCTTTGTCGCGATTGACGCGGACAAACGCCCTGTACCGGTACTGCCTGGGTTTGCCGACTGATTACGTGGCGCTGCCGTTCTCCGGCTGAATCACCGCCAGCAGGGTCCAGCCGGCCGCCGGCTTCAAGCTGCTCTCGGGCGTGACCACATGCACCCAGCCGCTGGTGTCCCGGGCAAACAGCAAGGTGGCGCGCTCCCCGTGCAACGCCTGGTACTGCTCCCAGCCAAAGCCGTCGGTGAGGTTGGTGCTATACAGTTCGGCGCCCTGACCCAACAGGCTGGCCAGTTTGGTATAGCTCAGGGGTTGGCTGCCCAGCAGGTGGCCGCGGTGTTCGTGGCTGGCCTTGTGTTTGTCGGTGCGGCGGCTTTCCTGGCTGCTGGCCAGGGCGAACAGGCGATGGCCGAAATCATGGCGAAAACGCATGGTCGCCAAGGCGTTCAGCTCGCCGGACGGGGAGAGCGCGAGCAAATGCCCCAGGCCGACCAGATCCAGATGGGACTCGGCATGTTGGGAGGCGGGGTTGCCGAAGTAGGTCGGCAGGCCCTCCATGCGACTGGCGCGGATATTTTCCCAGCTGGAATCCGTCAACAACACGCGGCTGCCCAATTGTTGCAACGCCTTGCCGAGTGCCCGCGCCGGGCCGTTCGCGCCGACGATCAGGAAACCGCTGGGCGCAGGCTCGGCGACTTTCAGCAGGCGCGCCAAGGGGCGCGCCGTGGCACTTTGCAGCACCACGGTGCCGATGATTACCGCAAAGGTTAGCGGCACCAGCAATAACGCGCCTTCATGCCCTGCCTCGTCCAGGCGAATCGCAAAGATCGCCGATACCGCCGCCGCCACAATGCCCCGTGGCGCGATCCAGGCCAGCAGCGCGCGCTCGCGCCAGTTCAGTCCGGAGCCAAAGGTTGAGAGCGCTACGTTCAGTGGGCGTGCAATAAACTGGATGATCACCAGCAGAATCAGTACGAATGGCCCCAGGGCGATCAAGGCATTCAGGTCCAGGCGCGCCGCCAGCAGGATGAACAGCCCGGAAATCAGCAGCACACTGAGGTTTTCCTTGAAGTGCAGGATATGCCTGACATCCACGCCCTTCATATTGGCCATCCACATGCCCATCAGCGTGACCGCCAGCAGGCCGGACTCATGCATCACCTGGTTGGCAGCGATAAAGATGCCCAGCACACCGGCCAGCGTCGCGAGGTTATGCAGGTATTCCGGCAACCACTGCCGACGCATGATCTGCCCCAGTACCCAGCCGCCGGCGATCCCGAACAAACTGCCGCAGAGGATGACGCCGCCAAAGGTCAGCAGGCTGTGGCTCAAGCCGTCGCCGGAAGCCCGGGCAATGATGAAGCTGTAGACCACCACCGCCAGCAACGCGCCAATCGGGTCGATGACGATGCCTTCCCAGCGCAGGATATTGGCGATGGAGGCTTTGGGGCGCACCACGCGTAGCATCGGCACGATCACGGTTGGCCCGGTCACCAGGGTCAGCGTGCCGAACAGCAGCGCGAGCATCCAGTCAAAGCCCAACAGCCAGTGAGTGGCCAGGGTGATCACTGCCCAGGTCGACAGGGCGCCAACCGTGACCAGGCGATGCACCACGCTGCCGATTTCCTTCCATTCCGACAGGTGCAGGGTCAGGCTGCCTTCGAACAGGATCAGCGCCACGGCCAGGGACACCAACGGCATTAACAGAGGGCCGAACATCTCCTGCGGGTCGAGCCAGCCCAGTACCGGCCCTGCCAAAATACCCGTCAATAACAGAAACAGGATCGCCGGCAGCTTGAGCCGCCAGGCCAGCCATTGGCAGCCCAGCGCCGCCACTCCAATGCCACCAAAGGCCAGCAAAATCTGTTGTTCATTCATTGAAGCTTCCTGTTCCTTGAAGTAGCGGGCTATGAAAGACTAGCGGCCCTTGCCACAGTTCACTAAATAATTCGCACAGCCCCCATGCTGCGCCGCTTTGAGTACCCATGCCCGCCATCGACCACCCTTTGATCGACCGTTTCCTCGACGCCCTCTGGCTGGAAAAAGGCCTCTCGGACAACACGCGCCAGGCCTACCGCAGTGATCTGGCCCTGTTCAACGGCTGGTTGCAGGAGAAAAACCTTGAGCTGATCAACGCCGGGCGCGAGCTGATCCTCGATCACCTGGCCTGGCGCCTGGAGCAGAACTATAAGCCACGCTCTACTGCACGATTCCTTTCCGGCGTGCGTGGCTTTTATCGCTACCTGTTGCGGGAAAAACTCATCGCGGCCGATCCAACTCTACAAGTCGATATGCCGCAATTAGGCAGGCCTCTTCCCAAGTCTTTGTCGGAAGCTGACGTGGAGGCTTTGCTGGCTGCGCCGGATCTCAGCGAAGCCATCGGCCAACGTGATCGCGCCATGCTGGAAGTGCTCTACGCCTGCGGCCTGCGCGTGACCGAACTGATCAGCCTGACGCTGGAGCAGGTCAACCTGCGCCAGGGCGTATTGCGTGTGATGGGCAAGGGCAGCAAGGAGCGGCTGGTGCCCATGGGCGAGGAGGCGATTGTGTGGGTCGAGCGCTACATGCGCGATGCGCGCCACGAATTGCTCGGTGGGCGCCCCAGTGATGTGCTGTTTCCCAGCCTGCGCGGCGAGCAGATGACCCGCCAGACCTTCTGGCACCGCATCAAGCACCAGGCCAAAGTGGCTGGAATCGGCAAGGCCCTGTCGCCTCACACACTGCGCCATGCGTTCGCCACCCATTTGCTCAACCATGGTGCCGATTTGCGTGTGGTACAGATGCTGCTCGGGCACAGCGACTTATCCACAACCCAGATCTACACCCATGTGGCACGCGCACGTTTGCAGGATATGCACGCCAAGCATCACCCGCGCGGATAAAAACGTCAGAAATGGCCCATTTTACTTGTCGCGGTCTGCCCTCCCGCCCAACTGTGGTAGGCTTTGCCGGTTCGCAAAGGGGACGGCACCCGTTGTGTTCCAGATCAGTATTCTGCTCCCGTCCCTGCCTCTGCCTTCAGGAGTTCCCATGCGCTTGACCCAGATTATTGCCGCCGCAGCCATTGCGTTGGTTTCCACCTTTGCTGTCGCCGATGATGCGGCCGAGCAGACCATTCGCAAGAGCCTGGCCAACCTGGCGCTCGACACCCCGATCGAAAGCATCAGCGCCAGCCCCATGGCCGGCCTGTATGAAGTCAAGCTCAAGGGCAGCCGTGTGCTGTACGCCAGTGCCGATGGCCAGTACATCGTGCAGGGCTACCTGTTCCAGCTCAAGGACGGCAAGCCGGTCAACCTGACCGAAAAAGCCGAGCGCCTGGGCGTGTCCAAGCTGATCAACGGCATCCCGGTGGCTGAAACCGTGGTTTACCCCGCCATCGGCGAAACCAAGACCCACATCACCGTGTTCACCGACACCACCTGCCCGTACTGCCACAAGCTGCACGCCGAGATACCGGCACTGAACAAGCTGGGTGTGGAAGTGCGCTATGTAGCGTTCCCGCGCCAGGGCCTGGGTTCGCCGGGTGACGAGCAGTTGCAAGCCGTATGGTGCTCGGCCGACAAGAAGGCCGCCATGGACAAAATGGTCGACGGCAAGGAAATCAAATCGGCCAAATGCGCCAACCCGGTTTCCAAGCAGTTCGCCCTGGGTCAGTCCATTGGTGTGAACGGTACACCGGCCATCGTTTTGGCCGACGGCCAGGTGATTCCGGGCTACCAGCCGGCGCCGCAAGTTGCCAAACTGGCACTGGGTGCCAAGTAAGCATTAATCGTCGAGCCTTTGACGATCATGACTCGCCGAACTGTCGACGGGTCATTAATTGAGAGCCGCAGTTGTGCGGCTGTTTTCACGGCCGACCTAGCGTCGGCCGTTTCATGGGGAGTTCTTCAGTGAAACCGGTCAAAGTAGGCATCTGTGGGTTAGGGACCGTCGGTGGCGGTACCTTCAACGTACTTCAGCGTAACGCTGAAGAAATTTCCCGCCGCGCAGGTCGCGGGATTGAAGTGGCGCAAATTGCCACGCGTTCGCCAAAGCCTCAGTTCGAAACGACCGGTATTGCGATTACCAACGATGTATTCGCCGTGGCCACCAACCCTGAGATCGATATCGTCATCGAGCTGGTAGGCGGCTACACCGTGGCCCGCGAGTTGGTGCTCAAGGCCATCGAGCACGGCAAGCACGTGGTCACCGCCAACAAGGCGCTGATCGCCGTGCACGGCAACGAGATCTTCGCCAAGGCTCGCGAGAAGGGCGTGATCGTGGCGTTCGAAGCCGCGGTGGCCGGCGGTATCCCGGTGATCAAGGCGATCCGTGAGGGCCTGTCTGCCAACCGCATCAACTGGGTGGCCGGCATCATCAACGGCACCGGTAACTTCATCCTCACCGAAATGCGCGAGAAGGGCCGTACCTTCGAAGACGTACTGGCCGAAGCCCAGGCCCTGGGCTACGCCGAAGCCGACCCGACCTTCGACGTGGAAGGCATCGACGCGGCACACAAGCTGACCATCCTGGCCTCCATCGCCTTTGGTATCCCGCTGCAATTCGACAAAGCCTACACCGAAGGCATCACCAAGCTGACCACCGCCGACGTGAATTACGCCGAAGCCCTGGGCTACCGCATCAAGCACCTGGGCGTGGCGCGCAGCACCCCGGCCGGTATCGAGTTGCGTGTGCACCCGACGCTGATTCCAGCCGACCGCCTGATCGCCAACGTCAACGGCGTGATGAACGCGGTGATGGTCAACGGTGACGCCGCCGGTTCCACCCTGTTCTACGGCGCCGGTGCCGGCATGGAGCCGACCGCTTCGTCGGTGATCGCCGACCTGGTGGATGTGGTTCGCGCCATGACCAGCGACCCGGAAAACCGCGTGCCGCACCTGGCCTTCCAGCCGGACTCGCTGTCGGCCCACCCGATCCTGCCGATCGAAGCCTGCGAAAGCGCCTACTACCTGCGCATCCAGGCCCAGGACCATCCGGGCGTGCTGGCCCAGGTCGCCAGCATTCTGTCGGAGCGCGGTATCAACATCGAATCGATCATGCAGAAGGAAGTCGAGGAGCAAAACGGCCAGGTGCCGATGATCCTGCTGACCCATCGCGTGCTCGAGCAGCATATCAACGATGCCATCCACGCCCTCGAAGCCCTGCAAGGTGTGGTCGGCCCGGTGGTGCGCATTCGCGTCGAGCACTTGAACTAACCGATTTGTTCCAGGGGCCCCGCACCTTCGGCGGCCTCTGTTCGAGAATGTTTTTGAGGAGCCAGTCATGCGTTACATCAGCACCCGCGGCCAGGCACCGGCCCTGAATTTCGAAGACGTCCTGCTGGCAGGCCTTGCCACCGACGGCGGCCTGTACGTGCCGGAAAACCTGCCACGCTTCACCCAGGAGGAAATCGCTTCCTGGGCCGGCCTGCCGTACCACGAGCTGGCGTTCCGGGTAATGCGCCCGTTCGTCACCGGCAGCATTCCGGATGCGGACTTCAAGAAGATCCTGGAAGAGACGTACGGCGTGTTTGCCCACAGCGCCATCGCGCCTTTGCGCCAGCTGAACGGCAACGAGTGGGTGCTGGAGCTGTTCCACGGCCCGACCCTGGCGTTCAAGGACTTCGCCCTGCAACTGCTGGGGCGCCTGCTGGACTACGTGCTGGAAAAGCGCGGCGAGCGCGTGGTGATCATCGGCGCCACCTCCGGTGATACCGGCTCGGCGGCCATCGAAGGGTGCAAGCACTGCGAAAACGTCGACATCTTCATCCTGCACCCGCACAAGCGCGTGTCGGAGGTGCAACGTCGCCAGATGACCACCATCTTCGGTGAGAACATCCACAACATCGCCATCGAAGGCAACTTCGATGACTGCCAGGAAATGGTCAAGAACAGCTTCGCTGACCAGAGCTTCCTCAAGGGCACACGCCTGGTGGCGGTGAACTCGATCAACTGGGCGCGGATCATGGCCCAGATCGTCTACTACTTCCACGCCTCCCTGCAGCTGGGCGGCCCGGCGCGTTCGGTGTCGTTCTCGGTGCCGACCGGCAACTTCGGCGACATCTTCGCCGGTTATCTGGCACGCAACATGGGCCTGCCGATCAATCAGTTGATCGTTGCTACCAACCGCAATGACATCCTGCACCGCTTTATGAGCGGCAACCAGTACGTCAAGGAAACCCTGCACGCCACACTGTCGCCATCCATGGACATCATGGTGTCGTCTAACTTCGAACGCTTGCTGTTCGACATGCACGGTCGCAATGGCGCGGCGCTGGCCGAGTTGATGAGCAGCTTCAAGCAGGGTGGCGGTTTCAGCGTCGAGCAAGAGCGCTGGACCGAAACCCGCAAGCTGTTCGACTCCCTGGCCGTGGATGATGCGCAGACGTGCGAAACCATTGCCGAGGTCTATGCCCAGACCGGCGAAGTGCTCGACCCCCACACAGCTATCGGCGTGAAGGCTGCGCGCGAATGCCGCCGTAGCCTGGATATTCCGATGGTGATCCTGGGTACCGCGCACCCGGTCAAATTCCCCGAAGCGGTGGAGAAGGCCGGTGTTGGCAAGGCACTGGAATTGCCGGAGCACCTGGCCGACCTGTTCGAGCGTGAAGAGCGCTGCACCGTGCTGGCTAACGACCTGAAGGCGGTGCAGGCGTTTGTCAGCCAGCATGGCAATCGTGGCAAGCCGCTCTGATGCCCGCGGTTGATCAGATTACATCCGGCAGTTAGCTTTTTTGCAGTCGGCCAAGCCCGTCCTCGTGACGGGCTTTTTTATTTTGGCGAGCCATACTTGTTCCTTCGCCCAATCAAGGAAGCCAAATCGGTGCAGGTTTTGATTCAATGGACAGTGCGGCTGATGTGCATGCTGTGGCTTACCCAACTACCGGTAAGCCTGGCGGCCGTCAGCCTGCCTTTCAAGCTGGTGCCGGCGTTTATCCCGCTTGAGCCTTTGCCCCTGGCGCCCGCAGAGCAGCAGTGGCTGGCGACGCATCGGACGTTGAAGGTGGGTATTTCCATTGATGACTATCAGCCGATCGATATCACCCGCGACCGCAACCGCTACCAGGGTATCAGTGCCGATTACCTGAGCCTGGTCGGCGCGCGCTTGCAGGTGCCGATGCAGGTGCTGGGCTTTGCCGAGCGGGCCCAGGCGGTCGAGGCGCTGCGCAGTGGATCCATCGATATCCTGACCAGCGCCAACGGCTATGAGCGCGATGTGCCCGGCTTGCAGTTCACCCAGGACTACATGCCCGATCGGTCAGTGGTGGTGCTGCGTCGCGATGAGCTTCAAGAGGACGACCTGGCGGGCAAGAAAGTCGTATTGCTCGATGGCTACGCCAATGTGCACAACGTGCAGGCGGCCTACCCCGATAGCCACATCATGCTCGCGCCCAACCTCTACAGCGGCCTGGAGGCGCTCAAGCAAGGTGATGCCGATGCGTTTATCGGCAATGAAGTGATTGTGCGGGCCTACAAATCGCTGCGGCCTTACCTGGGGTTGCAGATCAAGGAACAAAGTCGGCTGGCGCCCATCGGCTTTGCTTTCGCCACCCGCCAGGCCGACCCATTGCTGGGGGCGATGATGAACCGCGCCTTGGCGAGCATTGACGAGTCGGTGCAGCGGGAGATCCTGGGCCGCTGGACCACAGGGCTCGGCGTCGGCTTCAGGGGTGAGCGCGTTGAATTGTCGGCCTCGGAGCGCACCTGGCTGTTGCAGCATCCCCATGTCGTGGTGGTGGCGCAGCAGATGTCACCTTACATATTCAAGGACAAGGACGGTCACTGGGTGGGTTTGAATGTCGACCTGCTGCACCGCATTTCGCGCATGACCGGTTTGCAGTTTGTCTTCGAAGAGGTGCACTCCACCGCGCAAACCCTGGAATGGCTGGAAACCGGCAGGGCGCAGATGAACACCACCCTGGCGTCGAATCAGGAGCGCAGGGCGCTGCTCGACTTCAGTCATGGCTTTGGCGGCTCCGGCTGGGTGTTCGTCGAACGCGCCGATGCCACGCCGCTGACTGGGTTGAAGCAGTTGGAAGGCAAGGTCCTGGCGCTGCCGGCGCGCCATGTGCTGGAGAGTTACATCCGCCAGATGCACCCGCAGATCAAGCTGCGCCTGGTGGACAATTACGCCCAGGCCCGCGAACTGGTGCAACGGGGCGAGGCCGCTGCCACGTTGCAGACTGAGGTGGAGGTCCAGAGTTACTCCCAGGAAGGCTTGCGTATTGGCCGCAGTGTCGACGGCAAGTGGTCATCCAATTGCTTGTCGGTACGCAAGGACCAGCCTGAGCTGCTGAGTATCCTGAACAAGGCCCTGGAAGCCTTGCCGGTGGCCGAGTTGAGCGCACTGCGCCTGCGCTGGATCGGCGCTGTGGCGATCCCCCTGCCGGCCTGGCAACGGGTGCCGCCCTGGGCGTATTGGATGGTGGCCACGGCGCTGCTGTTTGTGCTGGTATCGCTGGTGTGGAACAGCCGGCTCAAGCGTCAGATTCGCCAGCGGCTGGAGGCCGAGCAGCGGCTCAATGACCAATTGGCGTTCAAACGTGCGTTACTCGACGGCATGCCCAACCCGCTGTTTGTGCGCGACCTGGCCGGGCGGCTGGTGACCTGCAACAAAAGCTATGAACAGCAACTGGCGACCCGGCTTGAGCTGATTCAGGGGCTGACGCTGCTGGAAAGTGGGGTAATGCCCGAGGCCACGGCGGCGCGCCTGCACGCCGGCCATATGGAACAACTGGCCACGCAACAGTCGTTGTTTGTCGATCGCGAGCTGGAGTTCAACGGCGGCAGCTTTCACGTTTACCAGTGGACGGTTCCGTTCTTCGATGCCCAGGGCCGCTTGCAGGGGCTGCTGGGCGGCTGGATCGATATCAACGAACGCAAAGACCTGGAGCACCAACTGATGGATGCCCGCCAGGCTGCCGACGAAGCGAACTACGCCAAAAGTGCATTTCTTTCTGCGCTAAGTCATGAAATTCGCACACCCATGACCGCCATCATCGGTTTGCTCGAGCTGGAGCAGGAACGCTGCCTGGCAAGCGGCCAGCCCGTCTCTGAAGCATTACAGGTGGCCCATCGTTCGGCGCGCGAGCTGATCGCGCTGATGGGCGACAGCCTGGACCTGGCCAAGATCGAGGCCGGTCACCTGCAACTGGTTCCGCAAACCACCGAGTTGAAGGGTTTTTTCGAAGGCATCCAGCGTCTGTTCGAAGCCACGGCGCAAAAAAAGGGCCTGCATTTGACCCTGGCGTTTGATCCTGCGGCCAAGGGCTATTACTGGTTCGATCCGCTGCGTTTACGCCAAGTGATGCACAACCTGCTGGGTAATGCGCTGAAGTTTACCGAGCAGGGCGGGGTGCGGCTCAGCGTCACCTGCCAGCGGGATGAGTCTGATACCGAATACCTGCACCTGTGCGTCGAAGACAGCGGCCCGGGGATCAGCGCCGAACAGCAGCCAAGGTTGTTCAAGCCGTTTACCCAAGTGAGCGCATTGACCGCGGCGGAACATGGCGGCACCGGGCTGGGCCTGAGTATCTGCAAGCAATTGGTGGAGTTGATGGGCGGTCGCATTCACTTGGCAAGCGTGGTGGGTGAGGGCACCGAGGTGTGCATCGACCTGCGCCTTGATCGGGTCAGCACCGACGATGTGCCGGCCACGCCAGCGCCAGCGTTGCCCCCAGCGGGGCGTAGCCTGTCGGTGCTGGTGGTGGATGATTTGGCGGCCAACCGCTTGGTGCTGGCGCAGCAGTTGCAGTTCCTGGGGCATCAGGTGATTGCTCTGGATTCGGCCGAGGCCGCGTTGCAGCGTTGGCGTGAGCAGCGTTTCGACGTGCTGGTGACCGATTGCCAGATGCCGGGTATGTCCGGCTATGCCTTGAGCGAGGCGGTCCGGCGTATCGAAACCGAAGAACAACGGCCCCGTTGTGCGTTGATCGGTTGCACGGCGAACGCGATGAAAGATGAACAAAGACGCTGCGAGGACGCGGGTATGGATGAGCTGCTGGTCAAACCGGTGACTCTGGAGGATTGGACGCGCGTGCTGGCGCGGGTGGCGCCGCAGCGTTCGTTTGATATCCAGGCCCTGCGTACCATGACCCAGGCTGACGGGCCTGTGCTGCATAGCATGTTGCAAGAACTGGCAAAAAGCCTGGACCACGAGCATGAGGTATTGGCCAGCGCATTGGCCGAGCGTGATGTGGCGCGCTTGAATGCGGCGCTGCATCGGCTCAAGGGTATTTGTTCGCTGGTGGATGCGCTGCCGTTGGCCAAGGCTTGTGTGGTGCTTGAGCAATGCGCGCGGGAGCAGCGTGGGGCTGAGCTTGAGGAGCCGTGGTTGAGGTTGTCTGAGGTGTTGAAGGTGTTTCGTCGCGATCTGCAGCCTTATCTGGACTGATAGCTGACGCGATGCAATGTGGGAGGAGATTTGCTCCCGTGACGGCTTGGCAGCAGATGAGTATCTACCTGATGGTATCGGTCCCAAATGTGGGAGGGGGCTTGCCCCGATGGCGGCCTCAGGGTTGGTTGGGATGCTGGATCAGACCGAGTACATATCCGTTATTTGGGTAACGGCTGCTATTGGTTCCGCCCTTACGGCGGGTCACTTTGGAAAAAAAAAGCCCCAAAGTAACCAAAGGGCCCTTGCCCCACCACTCGGCACCTCGCCTGGGCTCGGTGTGCCCGTAATCCGCCATGGATTTGGGGGGCCGCCGCCACGCGCCATCCATGGCGCGGGGCGGCTAAAACCGGCATCCCTGCCGGTTTACCCCCCAAATCCCTGTCGAATTCCGGCCAGCGTGGTTTGACGGGGCGCCTAAGATCAAAAGCAGGTCAAGATCAAGATCGGCTTGCTTCGCATCGTGGTTAGCGGTGGCGTCAACCAAGTTGTGCGCTCCGCTCGACAGCATTTCGGACACGTCCTATGGGACGCTTCGCGTCTTATGGCTACTGTGAAGGACTTTTCCCAGTACCGACTCCATGACCCATGCGCTCTCTCAATGTCCTGATCCTCGAAGACAACCCGTTTCAGCTGATGGCACTGCACCAGATGCTCAATGCCAATGGCGTGTTTAATGTACTAACTGCTGAAGATGTTGAAACGGCTCGCCAGTCCCTGGACAGCAAAGGCCCGGTGGATATCGCCATCTGCGATCTGTATCTGGAGCAGGGCGATGGGCTGGAGTTGATCCGCGAACTCGCCGAGCGCCGTTTGGCTCAAGTGCTGGTTCTGCTCAGCAATGCTGAGCCCGATGTGCTCGAAGGCGTGGCGAACATGGCCCGGCAATTGGGCCTCAACGTGCTGGCGTGCTTGCCCAAGCCGGCTTCGGCAACGCTGATCGGGCAGGTGTTGGCCGATTGTCAGCGGCACTTGCGCCCGGGGCCAGCGGTGCTGTCCTGGGAGCGTGTGCGCCAGTTGCTGGGGTTGAGCGCGCGAGAACAACTGCCACCGTCGGCGGATGTCAGCCAGGCCACTATCGCAGCCTGCGGCAGGGCCTGGTACCAACCCATCGTCAGCCAGGCCGGGGTGTTGCAAGGGGTGGAGGCGCTGGCGCGTTGGCAGTTGCCGCACGCTCAATTGCTGCTGCCCGAAGAGTTCCTGCCGGTGTTGGAGTTTGCCGGCATGGAAGAGGCCTTTACCTGGCATGTGCTGGAACAGGCACTTGGCCTGGCCAACCAGGTCATGGGCGAGACCGGCCAGGTGCTGCCGGTGGCGGTGAACATTCCCGGACGTATGCTTGAGCGCACACACTTCCCACAGATATTGCAGGGGCTGCTGCAACTTCACGGCATACCCGCCCATAGCCTCACCCTGGAGCTGGTGGAAACCTCAACGCTGAAAACCGACAGTGCCCACCTCACTGGCTTGCTGCGCCTGCGGATGCTGGGTTGCCAGTTGTCCATCGGGGATTTCGGCATGGGTGGCACCAACTTGCAACATTTGCTGGAGTTGCCTTTCACCGAACTGAAAATCCCCCCAGCGTTTGCCTGCGGAATGGCCGATGACGATCGCAAGGCGGCGGTGGTGGCGGGGGCCATGAGCATGGCCGCGCGCCTGGATATCGCCGTGGTCGTCACCGGGGTTGAAAGTGCTGCCGACTACCACGCTGTGGGTGAGCTGGGGGCGGCGTGGCTGCAAGGCTGCTTCATTGCCCGGCCGATGGAGGCCGAGGCGCTCAAGCAGTGGATTGCGTTCCAGGCTAGGCCAGCCCGTGTTCCTGCACATAAATAAACAGGGCGGCATCATTGGTCAGCCCCAGTTTGCGCATGGCGCTGACTTTTTGCGCACTGACGGTCTGCTTGCTGCGATGCAGATGCGCGGCGATCTGGCCCACCGTCATGCCAGTGGCCAACAGGCGAATCACCTCCAGCTCCCGGGGTGACAACTGTTCCTGGGAGTGCAGGCGATCGGCACCGGCTTCTCCGGCCAGGCTCAGCGCCTGGCGAATGGTCTGGGCCACGTAGGTGCGTTGCTGGCGGACCTGACGAATCGCCTGCGGCAGTTCATCGGCCAGGCTGGCCTTGCTCAAAAGGCCCATCACGCCCAATGTCAGAATCGAGTGAAACAAACCGGCATTGTTGAGCATGGTGACCACCACAATCGGCAGGTCCGGGTAGTGTCGGCGCAGTTGGTCGATCAGGCGCAACCCGTCGGCATGGGGCTCGGCAGGCATCATAAAGTCGGTCACCAGCACATCGCAGGCACAGTCTTGCAGCAACGCATTGAGGGCCTGCGGCGAGTTGGCCTCCCCGACGATGCTGATGTGCGGGTCACGCTCAAGCACGGCGCGCAGGCCAATCAGGAAAATCGGATGATCGTCGGCAATGACGACGCGCAAAGGTGTTTCAGACGCAGCTCTCAAGGCAGGCTCCCAGGTAATCCAGGGATTCTAGCGTGTGAGCCTGTGTTTTTTCTCTGTCATCTTTTCCGTGCATGCTCGTTTTCCTCAAGCAGTGGATTACACAAAAGGTAGAACTTTCTGCTTTGAGCACGGGTCACTTGAATGTCAGCCTCTTCGTGACATTTTTGTTTTTCGAACCTTTTTCGAATGATTGAGTGGTGATCGAGATGGAAAGTATCCACCTATTGCTCAGTGAAGCACTGAGCCCTTATCAGGTTACGCTGACCACTTCTGGTGTGCGGGAAGACTGCCTGGTAACCGTAAAGAATCCCGGCGGCGCGATTGTGGTCGAGCGCGACGTCGATCGCGCGCAATTGTCCGACAAGCGTGCGCTGGTGGATGTCGCGGATTGCCTGCTTCGCGACGTGAAAATCGCCGAAGGGCGCCTGGAACCCTCGGTCATTGCTGCCTTGCGCAATGCTGCCCAAACCCGTGGCGGCGCACTCGCATGAAACATTATTTTTCTTCGGAACCTTCCTACGCGGCGGTCAGTCAGAGTCCGTAACAGCAAGAGCAATCATTGTGCTCCGGTGTTTGTCGCTTGCTGTGCGTGCCTTGTTAAGGCCACGTTTAACCCCGAGTTGTCTCCCCACTGCTCGGGGTTTCTTTTTGCCTGCGATTCTCAGATCGCGCCATTCTCACGCAGACGCGCAATAGCTGCCGCGTCGTAGCCCAGGGCATTGAGCAGCACATTGTTGTGTTCACCCAGCTGCGGGCCCACCCATTCACAACTGCCCGGTGTATCCGAAAGCTTGGGCACGATGCCCGGCATCTTGAAGTCCTTGCCGTCCGGGAGCTGAGCCTTGAGGAACATCTCCCGGGCCAGAAATTGCGGGTCGCCCAGCATGTCTTCGGCGCTGTAGATACGGCTGGCGGGTACTTCGGCCCTGTTCAGTTGCTCAATCACCTGCTCCAGCGGCAGCGAGTTGACCCAGCGGTCGATCACGCCATACAGCTCGTCGCGGCGGCTGTCACGCCCATCGTTGCTGGCCAATTGCGGGTCGTTCGCCAAGTCGTCACGGCCGATGGTCGCCATAAAGCGCTTGAAGATTGCATCGCCATTGGCGCCGATCTGCACATGCTTGCCGTCGGCGCTGGTGTGGATCGAAGACGGTGTAATGCCGGGCATGATGTTGCCGGTACGCTCGCGAATAAATCCGAACACATCGAACTCGGGGATCATGCTTTCCATCATGGCGAAGATGGCTTCGTACAGCGCCACATCCACCACTTGGCCCAAGCCGCCGTTGACCTCGCGATGACGCAGCGCCATCAGCGCGCCGATCACCGCCCACAGCGCGGCAATCGAGTCGCCGATGGAGATCCCGGTGCGCACCGGCGGGCGGTCTTCGAAGCCGGTGATATAGCGCAAGCCGCCCATGGATTCACCCACGGCACCAAACCCTGGCTGATCCTTCATCGGCCCGGTCTGGCCGAAGCCCGAGAGGCGCACCATCACCAGCTTGGGGTTTAGAGCGTGCAGGGTTTCCCAGCTCAGGCCGAGTTTTTCCAGCACGCCGGGGCGGAAGTTCTCGATCAGGATGTCGGCGTCGGCCAATAGTTTTTTGAGGATTGCCAGGCCGTCGGGGTGCTTGAGGTTGAGGGTCAGCGACTGCTTGTTACGGGCCTGTACGAACCACCACAGCGAGGTGCCTTCATACAGCTTGCGCCATTTGCGCAGCGGGTCGCCGCCGTCCGGGGATTCGACCTTGATCACCTCGGCACCGAATTCAGCGCAAATGCGTGAGGCAAACGGGCCGGCGATCAGGGTGCCCAGTTCGATGACTTTCAGGCCGGCAAGTGGTTTGGCGTTGAGCGACATGGGGATCCTTACAAGCGCGGGACGATGGTGTCTTGCTTTTTAACATAGGCGAGCCGCCCGGATGCAGCGCAGTATTCGTTGAATGACCTCGCCATCGGTTAGACTGGCCGCCTTTCCTTGTCTTTAGAGGCCCGTTCATGGCCCAGCCGTCCACGACCTACAAGTTCGAACTCAACCTCACCGACCTCGACCGTTCGGTGTACGAGAGTGTCAAACAGACCATTGCCCGCCACCCTTCGGAAACCGAAGAGCGCATGACCGTGCGCCTGCTGGCCTACGCCCTCTGGTACAACGAGCAACTGGCGTTCGGGCGTGGCCTGTCGGATGTAGACGAACCAGCCCTGTGGGAAAAAAGCCTGGATGATCGGGTCCTGCACTGGATCGAAGTCGGCCAGCCGGATGCCGATCGCCTGACCTGGTGCTCGCGCCGCACCGAGCGCACCAGCCTGCTGGCCTATGGCAGCCTGCGTGTGTGGGAAGGCAAGGTAGTGCCGGTGGCCAATAACCTGAAGAACGTGCACATCGCTGCCGTGCCCCAGGAAGTGTTGGAGACCCTGGCCAAGGACATGCCGCGGGTGATCAAGTGGGATGTGATGATCAGCGAAGGTACGATCTTCGTGACCGACGACCGTGGCCAGCATGAAGTGCAACTGCAATGGCTGGTTGGCGAGCGCGGTTGAAAAGGTGGGAGCTGGCTTGCCTGCGATGCATACCATTCGGTACATCAGACACACCGAGTGGATGCCATCGCAGGCAAGCCAGCTCCCACACTTGATCTTTGTTGCGTTCAATATCTGTGTTTAACCGATGTATTAGAAGAGAAGCGCCCGTCACCCCATGCGTATCGATCCCCGCCCATTGCCCGCCGTCCTGCCTTTTCTCGGTGAATTGCCGCCGCTGTTGACCCGTCTCTATGCCGCGCGCGGGGTGCAATCGGAAGCTGAGCTGGACAAGAGCCTGGCGCGGTTGATTCCCTACCAGCAGCTCAAAGGGATCGACGCGGCGGTGGACTTGCTGGTGACCGCCCTGGAGCAGCGCCAACGCATCCTGATCGTTGGTGACTTCGACGCCGACGGCGCCACGGCGAGCACCGTAGGTACCCTGGGCCTGCGCTTGCTTGGGGCGGCCCATGTCGATTACCTGGTGCCCAACCGTTTCGAGTACGGCTACGGCCTGACGCCGGAAATCGTCGCGGTGGCGTTGCAGCGCGAGCCCCAGTTGCTGATTACCGTGGACAACGGCATCTCCAGCGTCGAAGGCGTGGCGGCGGCGAAAGCGGCGGGGCTGAAGGTGCTGGTCACCGACCACCACTTGCCCGGCGATGAACTGCCGGCCGCCGACGCCATCGTCAATCCGAACCAGCCGGGCTGCACGTTTCCCAGCAAGGCCCTGGCCGGTGTCGGCGTGATCTTCTACGTGTTGATGGCCCTGCGCGCGCGGTTACGCAGCCTGGGTTGGTATGACAACAAACCCCAGCCGAACATCGGTGAACTGCTTGATCTGGTGGCGTTGGGCAGCGTCGCCGACGTGGTGCCGCTGGACGCCAACAATCGCATCCTCGTTCATCAAGGCCTGGAGCGCATTCGTGCCGGTCGGGCGCGGCCTGGCATCAAGGCGATCCTGGAAGTGGCCAAGCGCGACCACGCTCGCATCACCTCCACCGACCTGGGGTTTATCCTCGGCCCGCGGCTGAACGCGGCCGGGCGCCTGGATGACATGAGCCTGGGCATCGAATGCCTGCTCACCACCGACGCTGGCGCCGCACGGGAAATGGCTGCGCAACTGGACGGCATGAACCAGGACCGTAAATCCATCGAACAAGGCATGCAGCGCGAGGCCCTGGCCCAGCTCAAGGACTTGCCGGTGGAGTCGATGCCGTACGGTTTGTGCTTGTTCGACCCGGAGTGGCACCAGGGGGTGATCGGCATCCTCGCGTCGCGCATGAAAGAACGTTACTTCCGCCCGACCATTGCCTTTGCTGACGCGGGCGACGGCCTGCTCAAGGGTTCTGGGCGTTCGGTGCAAGGCTTTCATATCCGCGATGCGCTGGCGGTTGTTGCAAGCCAGCATCCCAACCTGATCAGCAAGTACGGCGGTCACGCCATGGCCGCCGGGTTGACCCTGCCCGAGGCGAACTTCCCGCTGTTTGCCGAAGCCTTCGATGCCGAAGTGCGTCGGCAGCTGCGTGAAGAGGACCTCACCGGCCGCCTGCTCTCCGACGGCACCTTGGCCGTGGAAGAGTTCCACCTGGAGCTGGCCCGCGCCCTGCGCCATGCCGGCCCATGGGGGCAGCACTTTCCCGAGCCGTTGTTTCACGGGGTGTTCCAGTTGGTGGAACAGCGCGTGGTCGGCGAGCGGCACCTGAAGGTGGTGCTCAAGAGCGAATGCGGGTCAGTGAAGCTTGATGGCATCGCCTTCGGCGTGGACCGCGAGGTGTGGCCGAACCCGACGGTGCGTTGGGTGGAGTTGGCCTACAAGCTGGATGTGAATGAGTTTCGTGGCAATGAGACTGTGCAGCTGATGATTGCGCACATCGAACCACGTTAGATATTCCTGACAATGCAAGACAAATGTGGGAGGGGGCTTGCTCCCGATAGCGGTGCATCAGTCACTAAATCATTGACTGACATTCAGCTATCGGGAGCAAGCCCCCTCCCACATTGGGTCCTGTGTGCAGCCTGGAGCTACTCGGCTTTGGCCTGGTGCTTGACGATAATATCCACCAAGCGCTTGGCCAGCGCCGGGTAGTTCTCATCGAAGTGATGCCCGCCCGGCAGCTTCATGGCTTCGCCCACTGCGGTCTTGTCGGTGCAGCCACTCTCGTCGACTTCCTCTGCACCATAGATGCACACGACCTTCTCAGGTGGCAGCTTGGCCATTTCCGGGCCGGTGGCGGCTTCTTTGCCGGCGTTGCCCAGCCAACCTTCCACTTCGATTTCAAAGCTGCCGGTGCGCGCAAATGCCAACAGGATGATCGCATCGACGCGTTGCTGTTCGTTTTCCGGCATACGGTTGTAAATGGCCGGCAGTACATCGGCGCCGAACGAATAACCGGTCAGCACGAAGCGCTTGGTGCCCCACTTCTGCCGATAGTGTTGCATCAGCTCAGTGAGGTCCTTGGCGCTTTGCTCCGGGCTCTTGTGCTGCCAGTAGTAGCGCAGTGTGTCGATGCCGACCACCGGGTAGCCGATCTTCGCCATCTCGCCGGCCACATCGCGGTCCAGGTCACGCCAGCCGCCGTCACCGGAGAGGAACAGGGTCACGGTGTCTTTGGCCTGCCCGGCAGGAACTTCCACCACGGGAATCGCCAGGCCACCGTTGTCCGAACCGACCAGTTGCTTGCGCAGCTCGTTGTTCAGCACTTGCGGGTAATGAATGTCGTAGTCGCTGATGCTGGTGGTGGCACGCGGTGTGTCACGTACGAAGCTGGCGCTTTCATCGTCAGGATTGTCGTTCCACGCCACCAGCCAGTTGCCGTGGGCAGAGGTCTTGGGCAGCGGGTCGTTGCAGCCTTCCTGTTTCAGGGCAAAGCCGACGGAGATCGCGTTAGCCTTGTCATCATTCTGAGTGGCCAGCCAGCGCCAGGCGAGCGCAGCGCCAGGGCCGATGCCGCTGACCAGGGTCGCCGGGCCTTTGAGCTGGGCCAGGGCGCCTTGCAGCGCTTGTTCCTGCAGCTTGCAGTCATCCTTAGGCAGGATCACCTGAACGATTTGCGCCGCGCCGCCCTGGCTCAGGGCAACCAGTTGGCTGTCGGTCAGCGCTTCATCGGCCATCACGGCCACAGCCACACGGGCTTTGGCGGCGCTGGCGGGGGTGACGCGGGTCATTACCGAGCCATCGGCCTGGGGCAATTGCTCCAGGGTCGGTTGCGGGGCAGGGCGATTCCAGTACCAAAAACCACCCGCCACGACCAGCGCGAGCAGCACTACAAAGGCCAATACATACCGCCAGGAGCGTCGAATCATCAGCGTTTCACCAATCCAGTCAAGCCGCCCGCGATCAGGGCGGCGGTATCGGCCAGTGCCACCAGCGGATCAAGTCCTGCGGGCACGGCCATGTAACGGGGTTCCCAGTCGGGCTGGAACTTGTCTTTGAAGCGGCGCAAACCTTGGAAGTTATACAGTTGCTCGCCACGGCGGAACACCATCGAGCCCAGGCGCTGGGTCAGCGGTGCGCCACGGCGCGGTTGCAAGCCCGACAGCGGCACCATACCGAGGCTGAAGCGGGCGTAGCCGTGGTTCTTATAATGTTGAATCAGGCCTACCATCATGAATTCCATCGTGAGCTTGGGCGCGTCGGGGTGGGCGCGCATCAGGTCAAGGCTGGCCAGGTCATGATTGTAGGTCTCGAGCAGGTTGGCGAAGGCTACCGGGCGCCCTTCGAAGCGAATGATCGCGATACGAAAGTGCTTGAGGTAGTCGTCGCTGAAACGGCCCAGGGAGAAGCCTTTTTCCCGCACATTCTTACCTGTAAGCCAGGCATCGGAGATGACTTTTAATTCATCCATCGGCGCCTGGCCCGGTTCGAAGATTTCCAGGGACAAGCCGTCCCGGGTGCCACGGTTCCAGGTGTAGCGCAAATCCTTCATCTCTTTGCCCTTGGCTTCCAGGTCAAAGCGTTTCAGGTCGACGCGGGCTTCTTCGCCCAGCTTGATCGCGGTGAGGCCGATGTCCATGTAGTACGGCAGGTTCTCGGCGCGTACCTGGTAGAACACCGGTCTTGCGTGGTGGATATCGCACAGGTCACGGAACTGCCAGATCATCTCGGCGCGCGGCTGGGTCGGGCCGATCGGGTCGTACAAGGCCACCAGGCTGCGCCCGCGACGGGCGTACATCAGGAAGGCTTCATCGTTGGGGTGAAACAGCAGCGCCTTGTCGCCGGTCAGCGCCAGGCCGCCGTCGGGTTGGGACGAGGCCATCAGGATCTTGCTGGCGCGCTCCAGTTCTTCCGGGGTGGGCAAGTGGATGACCGGGCGCGCCGTGCGCAGCAGCCAGGTCAGCGATACGATCACCAGCAGCACCGCAGCGCCCAGCAACGAGCGCAAACCGCGGGGGGCGTTGGCGTCGAGGGTGAACTGCCACCACAGTTGATGGCTGTAAGGCACATCCTGATAGGCGAACAACAGCAGCCAGATCGAGGCGCCGAGTACACAGACACTGGCCACCAGGTAAAGCGGCGAAAACGGCAGCTCGGTCAAGCGGCTGGCGCGGTAGAACGAGCGGCGAAAGATCGCCAGCAGCACCGCGGTCATGGTCATCAGGCTGGCTTCTTCCCAGTCGAAGCCCTTGAGCAACGAGAGCAGGGCGCCGACCAGCAGCAGCACCATGGTCAGCATCCAGGCCGCCGACAAACGTCGACGCAGGCCCTGGGCGAGCAACAGGCACAACACGCCGATCAGGCTGGCACCAAAGTGCGAGGCGTCAATCAGGCGGTGGGGAATCAGGAAGCCGATGTTTTCCAGGCGTGAGTCGATCTCTGGCGTGGCGCCGGAAAACAGCAGGACCACGCCGGACAAAAAAACCAGGACGGCCAATACCGGCGCTGCCAGCCCCGACGCCACCCGCAGGCTTTGCTGGGTCTGGAACAGGCGCTGGGCCTCGTTGACCAGCAGGAACACACAGGCGATCAGCAGCGGCAATACCACGTAGATCATCCGGTACAGCAGCAAGGCGGCAGCCAGGGGCGCGGCACCGAGTTTGTCGGCGAAGGCCGCCAGCAGGATCGCTTCGAATACACCCACGCCCCCCGGCACATGGCTGAGCACACCGGCGGCCAGTGCCAGCAGGTACACCAGCAGGAACGGGCCGAAGGGCGGTGCTTCCGGCAACAGCATATAAAGGACGGCAGCGGCAGCGGCTACGTCGAGGGCGGTGATGATCAACTGCAGGAAGGTCAGGCGGCGGCCCGGCAGGCGCAGGGTGCGACGCCCGGCCTTGACCAGCAGGTTATCGGGGTAGGGCTGTTCCGGCAGGCGACGACGATAGATGCCGATGCACAGCATGGCCGACAACACCAACACGGCGCCGGAAATCCCCCCGAGCAGGCTTTGCGGTAAATGCAGGTAAGTCGAAGCCGCCGGCAAATTGCTCAGCGTGGCCAATGCGGCCAGTGGCGGCAGAGCACAGCCCAGGGCCAGGCTGGCGAACACGGTCATGTGCGCCACTTCCGATGCGCCGATGCCGTGGCGTGCATATAAACGGTAGCGCACCGAACCGCCCGAGAGCATCGACAAGCCAATGGCGTTGCCGATGGCAAAGGCGGTGAAGCCGCCCAGGGCCAGGGTCTTGGCGGGTAACTTCACGCCGGCATAGCGTGCGCCGGAAAATTCATAACCAAGCAGGATAATGAAGCCTGCGACTGCCGCTGCAAACGCACCGAGCAAGGCTGGCTTGGGCACTTCCAGAATCGAATCGTGGAGTGCGTAGAGGTCCAGTTCCAGCAGCAGGTGTCGGCAGGCGATCAGGGCGATTGCAAACAGCAGCAGCGTTACGGCCAGGCCAATGGGCTGGCGATACTTGCTCAACAAATCCAGCCATCGCAAGCGGGTCGGCGTGATCGGTTGTTCTGCTGTGACGGTGTCTTGTGGTTCAGACGAGTTGGCGCGCATCAATCACCTCGTGGATTGTGCGCGACAGGATGGGGGTATCCGGCCAAGTTACCAATCCCTATGGACAAAATAATTACAAATATTAACGCGGATCACCGGGGTCGGCGACTGCGGCCATTGGTCGTAGAGGGTAGCGCTTGAGCATTGAGCCCAGCGTGCAATGAGATGGACTCTACAAACCGACTACGGTTTCATGAAAGATGCCATGCCATTGTTTCAGAAGAACTTTTTCGTCGGATACAAAAAAGGCCACTCTTTCGAGTAGCCTTTTTTGATGTTTGGTTGCGGGAGCCGGATTTGAACCGACGACCTTCGGGTTATGAGCCCGACGAGCTACCAGACTGCTCCATCCCGCGTCTGTGGGCGGCATTCTACAGCCAAGCGGCGAGGTGTCAACCGTTAATGAGCCGATGGACCAAATAAGCGCGAATTATTCTGAAATCAAAGTGTTGGCGGTGTTTTCAGGCGCAGCGGGAGAAAACACGCGAGCACAAAAAAGGCCACTCTTTCGAGTAGCCTTTTTTGATGTTTGGTTGCGGGAG
>NZ_SPKP01000039.1:124608-148076 GCF_023127835.1 Pseudomonas sp. B329
TGTCGGCATTCTACAGAGGAACGCGAGTGTGTCAACCTGTAAATCAAACAAAAGCGCTTGTGGTTCAATCGGTTAGCTCTCCAAGGCGGGGTCATGAAGCGCTTCGGGCCAGTCAGGCTGAGGCTTTCAGCTCTATCGGAAGGCTGAATTCGATTGAGAAAATAAATTCATCGGGGAAACTTCCTACCACTTGGAAGGAAGAATCAAACTACTGGTGCTATATACAGGGGTGAATGCGATACTGGCCACCCGTTGGTTCACACCCCGTTTATATGACGCAGCGCAAAATCATCCACGTCGACTGTGATTGCTTCTACGCCGCCATCGAGATGCGTGACGACCCGAGCCTGGCGCAAAAGCCCTTGGCTGTGGGCGGCTCGGCGGACCGGCGGGGGGTTATCGCTACCTGCAACTACGAAGCGCGTGCGTATGGAGTTCGTTCTGCGATGTCGTCGCGCCACGCCTTGAAGCTGTGCCCCGACCTGACCATCGTCAAGCCGCGCATGGATGCCTATAAAGAAGCATCGAAGGAAATCCAGACGATCTTTCGCGACTACACCGACTTGATCGAGCCGTTGTCGCTGGATGAAGCCTACCTCGACGTCTCCGACAGCCCGCATTTTGGCGGCAGCGCCACGCGTATTGCCCAGGACATCCGTCGGCGGGTCTCCAACCAGCTGCATATCACCGTGTCTGCCGGGGTGGCGCCGAACAAGTTCCTGGCCAAGATCGCCAGCGACTGGAAGAAACCCAACGGCCTGTTCGTGATTACCCCGGACCAGGTCGAAGACTTTGTCTCGCAGCTGCGGGTCAGCAAGCTGCACGGCGTTGGCAAGGTCACCGCCGATAAGCTCGCGCGCCTGGGCATCGAAGACTGCTTGCAGCTGCGCGAGTGGAACAAACTGGCGCTGGTGCGCGAATTCGGCAGTTTTGGCGAACGACTCTGGAGCCTGGCCCGTGGGATTGATGATCGCGTGGTGCAAAACGACAGTCGTCGACAGTCCATCAGCGTAGAAAACACCTACGATGTGGACTTGCCGGATCTTTCAAGCTGCCTGGCTAAACTCCCCGAATTGATGGAAACCCTGGCGGGGCGTATGGCACGCATCGACAGCAGCTACCGGGCGGGCAAGCCGTTCGTCAAAGTTAAGTTTCATGACTTTACCCAGACGACGCTGGAGCAGGCGGGGGCAGGGCGGGATCTGGAGAGTTATCAGCAGTTGCTGACCCAGGCGTTTAATCGCGGGGGCAAGCCGGTGCGTTTGTTGGGGATTGGGGTGCGGTTGCTGGACCTGAGCGGCGGTAACGAACAGCTCGAATTTTCCTGGTAGAAACCGGGATTAGAGAGTGTGGGAGACTCAAGTGTGGGAGGGGGCTTGCTCCCACATTTGATCTCCAACAGGCTGCAGATTTCAGCGTGCGCCAGGATCTGCGACCAACCGCCCCGCATCCTTGGTCAGTGCCTGCACAAACTCCTGCTGCAATTCCGGATCATTGCGGGTCAGCTCGATCAGGCTTTGTTCCAGTTCGCTGGCTTCTTCTTCCAGGCCCAGTTCCGACAGGCGCTTGACGCGGTGCACCCATTGGTTCACTTCGTCATCTTCCAGGTCGTCGTAGATCAAGGCATGGGCTTCCAGCAATTTGCCACGCAGGCCGTTGCTGACCGCCAGGGTCGAGTCTGTGTGCACATCGTCCTGACCATCTGCCACGCTGATCTTCAAGGTCGTGACGCGGTTCAGGTCCTGCTCGGCAAACGGGCTGTCCAACAGGTTCAGGCGCAGGATGCCGTTGCGGTCGGTGGTCAGCTCATGGGTCTGCTTGCCGGCAGTGACTTGTACCGGGCGCTCGCTCCACGGCAGGCTCGAATACTCCAGGCGCTTGTCGCGCTGGACTTCATCGATAGCTGCCAGGTTCTGTTGCGCACGGCCATGGGATTGCACGTTCATGAACGGGTTGATGCCGTCCACGCCATAGCTCAGCCAGTCTCGCGTCACACTCGTGGGCAGGTTGCCGAGGGCGAAGATATTCGCCACGTTGGCACCCACGCCCGCGACCAACGCCACGGCACCCAGCGGCATCTCATAGAGTTTGCGCCAGGGCTGGTAGGGCGTGTAGCGATCGTAACGACGGGTGACTTCGAATTCGGTGACCTCGAAGGTCTTCTGCTCATGAATGCGAACCCGGCGTTGCGGCAGCTCCAGCACTTTGGGTTCGCCTACATCGATCTGCAGGCTGTGATCGAGCAATTTACGCTCGATCCGCTCCTCGTGCTCACTGCGTTGCGACATCTGATTGGCGCAGCCGCTGACCAGCAGGGCGCCGCACAAGGCGGCGCCCCCCAGGGCTTTGGTGTTTCGCTTGAACATGACTTCTCTTGATCTGGTTTTCAGCGACGAATACGCGCCTGAAGGAAAGACAGCACGTCAGCCACCGGCAACGGTTGGGCTTGCGCTTCGGTCCGGCTCTTGTATTCCAGATTGCCATCGGCCAGGCCACGGTCACTGACCACGATCCGGTGCGGGATGCCAATCAGTTCCATGTCGGCGAACTTGATGCCCGGGCTGGTTTTCTTGTCCCGGTCATCGAGCAGCACTTCAAAACCGGCAGCGGTCAGTTCAGCGTATAGCTTGTCGGTGGCTTCGCGTACTTGCTCGGTTTCATAGCGCAACGGCACCAGGGCCACCTGGAACGGCGCCAAAGCGTCACTCCAGATGATGCCTTTCTCGTCGTTGTTCTGCTCGATGGCAGCGGCGACCACGCGGGAAACACCAATGCCGTAGCAGCCCATGTCCAGGGTGATCGGCTTGCCGTTCTCGCCCAGCACTTCGCACTTCATCGCCTTGCTGTACTTGTTGCCCAGCTGGAAGATGTGCCCGACTTCGATGCCGCGCTTGATTTCCAGGGTGCCCTTGCCATCCGGGCTTGGGTCACCGGCTACGACGTTGCGCAGGTCGGCCACGGTCGGAACCGGCAGGTCACGCTCCCAGTTCACGCCGAAGTAGTGCTTGTCGTCGATGTTCGCGCCGATACCGAAGTCGCTCATCAGCTCGACGGAACGGTCGATGATGATCGGCAGCGGCAGGTTCAGCGGGCCTAGGGAACCGGCACCGGCACCAATGGCGTCGCGCAGCTCGGCATCGGTGGCCATGACCAGCGGGCTGGCTACGCCAGGCTGGTTGGCGGCCTTGATTTCGTTGAGCTCGTGGTCGCCACGGATCACCAGGGCGATCAGCTTGCCTTCTTCTTCAGCGCGCACGATCAGGGTCTTGATGGTCTTTTCAATCGGCAGATTGAATTTCTCCACCAGGGCCACGATGGTTTTGGTGTCCGGCGTGTCGACCAGGCGCAGCTCCTCGGTGGGAGCAGGGCGCGAGGTTTCACGTGGTATGGCTTCGGCCTTCTCGATGTTCGCCGCGTAGTCGGAACCGTTGCTGAACACGATATCGTCTTCACCGGATTCGGCCAGCACGTGGAATTCGTGGGAGCCGGCACCGCCGATGGAGCCGTTGTCCGCTTCAACCGGGCGGAACTTCAGGCCCAGGCGCGTGAATACATTGCAGTAGGCCTGGTGCATGCGGTCGTAGGTCGCTTGCAGGGAAGCCTGGTCGGCATGGAACGAATAGGCGTCCTTCATGATGAATTCGCGACCACGCATCAAGCCGAAGCGCGGGCGGATTTCATCGCGGAATTTGGTCTGGATCTGATACAGGTTCAGCGGCAACTGTTTATAGCTGCTCAACTCGTTGCGCATCAGGTCGGTGATGACTTCTTCATGGGTCGGGCCGGCGCAGAAATCACGGCCATGACGGTCCTTGAAGCGCAGCAACTCAGGGCCGTACTCTTCCCAGCGCCCGGATTCCTGCCACAACTCAGCCGGTTGGGTGCTCGGCATCAACACTTCCAGAGAGCCGGCAGCGTTCATTTCTTCGCGAACGATGGCTTCGACCTTGCGCATCACCTTCAAGCCCATGGGCAACCAGGTGTACAGGCCCGAGGCCAGTTTGCGGATCATGCCGGCGCGCAGCATCAGCTGATGGCTGATCACAACCGCGTCGGAAGGCGTTTCTTTCTGTGTGGCGAGCAAATATTGACTGGTACGCATGGTAGGCCGTTGTCGGTTGCTTGGACTTGAAATGACTTGGGATTGTACGGGCGGTTGCTGCTGGAGTACAGGCGTGAGGTGGTGGGGCGTATCTGTCGTAACCGTCGCTTGTGTGGGAGCTGGCTTGCCTGCGATAGCGGCGTTGGGTTCACCATCGCTATCGCAGGCAAGCCGGCTCCCACATTGACCGAGTCGTATCAGTCTTCCTGTGGTGGATTAAGCCGGGCGCGCCGGTTCTCCTGGAACCAGTGCAATGCAATCAGGAGCAGCGTCGGCACCCCCAGCAAGCAGGTGATCATAAAGAAGTTGTGATAACCGAACTTCTCCACCATCACCCCCGAATACCCGCCGATCAGGCGTGGCAGCAACAGCATGATCGAGCTGAGCAACGCATATTGGGTAGCGGAGAACTTGAGGTTGGTCAGGCTCGACAGGTACGCCACGAACGCCGAGGTGGCCATGCCCGAACTGAAGTTGTCCAGGGAAATGGTGACGATCAGCATCTGCAGGTCGGGGCCCATGTCGGCGAGCATCACGAACAAAAGGTTGGTGCCGGCCGAGGCCACGCCACCGATGAACAGGATCGGCAGGATCCCGAACCGCACAATCAACAGGCCGCCCATGCCGGCGCCGAGCAGGGTCATGATCAAGCCGAAGATCTTGCTCACTCCGGCGATCTGGTCCTTGGTGAAACCCTGGTCGATATAGAACACGTTGGCCATCACGCCCATCACCGTGTCGGACATGCGATACGTGGCAATCAGCCCGAGCAGCAGCAGCGCCTGCCAACGATAGCGCAGGATAAAGTCGTTGACCGGCGTCAGCACCGGCGCCAGGCCCCGGCGGCCCATGGCCGAAAGGCACAGGGTGGTGAGGATGATATAAAGGATGGCGCGCAGGAACGCGCGGTCTTCCATCAGCAGTTCCCACAGGCTCACGCCCTGGAACAGCACGCTGGCGAAGTCGGTGTTGTACAGCTGGGTGAACATCGCCGGCACCGAGACCAGCAGCACGATCAGCACAAACACCGACACCAACTGGTGCATGAAACTGTAGCGCCCGGCCTGCAACTGGGTGCGCAGTGGCACATCAGGTTCACGCATGAGGAAGGTGGTGAGCAACGCCGGCACCATCAACACGCCGAACAGCACATAGGTGCCGGTCCAGGCCGAGTGTTTATAGTTGAAGCCGGTGGAGCCAAAGCCTTCGGCAAAGAACAGCGCACCGGCCGTGGCCAGCAGGGCGGCAATGCGGTAGCCGGACATGTAGCTCGCGGCCAGGGCGGCCTGGCGGCTGTCGTCGGCGATTTCCAGGCGGTAGGCATCCACGGCGATATCTTGGGTGGCCGACGCGAAGGCGACGATCACCGCGATGGCGATCAACCAGGACAGGTGTTTTTGCGGGTCACAAAAACCCATGCCGATCAATCCGAGGATCACCAGCGATTGGGCCAGCACCAGCCAGGAGCGACGACGCCCCAGTTTACCGAGCAACGGCAAGCGCCATTGATCGAGCAGCGGCGACCAGACCCATTTAAAGGCGTAGGCCAGGCCGATCAGGCTTGCATAGCCAATGGTCTCGCGGGCCACACCGGCTTCACGCAGCCACACTGAAAGCGTCGAGAACACCAACATGTAAGGCATGCCGGCGGCGAAGCCGAGCAACAACAGCACTAATGTCGAGGGGCTGGCATAGGCGGCGAGCGCGGCGCGCCAGGTTTTACGGGGCATGGGCTGGAGTCTGCCTCAGGTTTGCGGAAACAAAGCGCGCACTCTAACCGCTGTGCTCTACCGGACGCCAGCCATGGCGCTGAATATCAACACGATTGTTCAAGATAGTGACGCCTTCGCTACGCAAACGCGCACGTTGTTCGTCGCCTGAGGCGCTGCCCGCCGGCAGACTTATCCGACCACCGGCGCCCAACACCCGATGCCAGGGTAATCGGGTGTCTTCGGGCAACTGGCTCAGGGTGCGCCCGACCCATCGGGCGGCACGGCCCAGACCCGCCAGGTGAGCCAGCTCGCCGTAGCTCACCACACAGCCTTCGGGCACTTGCGACAAGGTCAGGTACAGCGCGGTACGCCGCATTTCGGCGGGGCTTTGCGGCGTATCGGCAGGTGGCTTCACTATGGGGATATCCGTTGAGATCGTCGCGGTTTTGTCAGAAACGTCTGTAAACATGACGATGAGCATTGAACTCAATATAAATCCTTGAGTCAGTTCTAGCCATGTAACACTATAACGCCCCTATTTTTTGCCACCCCTGAGCCCCGTATCTGCTTATGTTGTCCAGAACCCTGTTGTGCCTTGCTGTTTTCAGTGCTTCCACGCCCTTGCTCGCCGATACCGTCTGGTTGAAAAACGGCGACCGGCTGACCGGCAAGATCAAAGTCTTCGACGGTGGCAAACTGCTGATCCAAACCACCTACGCGGGCTCGATCCCGGTGGACTGGAAGCAGGTCAAGACCCTGGAAAGCGATCAGGAGTTGCTGGTCAAGCAGGACGCCTACAGCGGCGAAAAGGCCAAGTCGTTGCAGGCGTCGGATGACGGCAAGGTTGTGCTGGCCAATGGCGAGGCACCCAAGACGGTCGACCTGGCAAGCATCCAACAGATCATGAAGCCCAAGCCAGTGATCGAAGACCTGGTGTGGAAGGGCAACGTCGACCTGGCGCTGGACTACAAGCGTGCCGACAAAGACACCAACGATTACGACATCGACTTCAAGACCTCGGCCCGTCATGGCCAATGGCGTCATACGGGCAAGGGCGAATACAACCGCGAGTTCCAGGACGACGTTACCACCACCGATAACTGGGCGCTGGAGTACAACCTGGACCGCTTCATCACCGAGCACTGGTTCTGGCAGGGTCGCCTGACCTACAAGCGCGACAAGGTCGAAGACCTGGCCCGTCAGCGCGTTGTCGGTACCGGCCCGGGCTATCAGTTCTGGGACGATGAACTGGGCGCGTTCTCCCTCGGTTCGCTGGTTAACCGCACCGACTACGAATACGCCGACGGCGGCAAGGACAACTTCTATTCCCTGGCCATGAAGTGGAACTACAACCGCTACCTGGTGGGCAAGACCGTCGAGTTCTTCACCAACGGCGAATTGGGCAAACCCCTTGCCGGGCCGTCCGAGTATTCCCTGGATGCGGAAATGGGCCTGCGCTACAAGGTTACCGAATGGGCCTCGCTCAACTTGAAGGCCGAGCGCAACGAGGTCAGCGGCAGTTCCGAGAGCAGCCTGAGCAAGACTCGCTACACCGCAGGCTTTGGTGTGGCCTGGTAAAAGCTGCGTCGGCCACTCTGGCAACCTGCGCGGATATTGATTACCTTGTGTTGAGATCCATTCCCATATGCCATGGGCGGCGGAACACCCGAGGAGTCATACGTTGAGCGCGCACGTTGCCAAGAACGCCCGAGAGCTGTTGCTCAAGGAATACCGTGGGGCTTTGGCCACACAGTCAAAAGCCATGCCCGGTTTTCCCTTCGGCTCGGTCGTGCCCTACTGCCTTGATGAGCAGGGCCGCCCGCTGATCCTGATCAGCCGCATCGCCCAGCACACCCATAACCTGCAAAAAGATCCCAAGTGCTCATTGCTGGTGGGTGAGCGCGAGGCTGATGATGTGCAGGCCGTGGGGCGTCTGACCTACCTGGCCGAGGCCGAGAAACTGGAAGACGGCGCAGCCATTGAAGCGGCCGCCGAGCGTTACTACCGCTACTTCCCCGATTCGGCCAACTACCACAAGGCCCACGATTTCGATTTCTGGGTGCTCAAGCCGGTGCGCCACCGTTATATCGGTGGGTTTGGCGCGATTCACTGGGTCGACCAGTTGACCCTGGCCAATCCGTTCGCCGGCAAGGCCGAGCGCAGCATGATCGAGCACATGAACAGCGATCACACCAAGGCCATCGCCCATTACGTCGACCTCAGCGGTTTGCCGACTGGCGAGCCTGCGCAGTTGGCCGGCATCGACAGCGAAGGCATGCACCTGCGTATTGGCCAAAGCTTGCATTGGTTGCCTTTCGAGACGCCTTGCAACACACCGACACAAGTACGCGAGGCCCTGGTTTCATTGGCTCACGCCGTGGTGTGGCCGAAAAAAACCACTGCCGACGCTTGAATTCACACAATGGCGACGTCATCTAAGGTGAACTGGCAAGGCATTCTTGCGTTGAGGAACCATTTGATGCGCCCTTTTTTATTGCTCTTTCTGCTGTTCCCGGTGTTGGAGCTGTTCGTATTCGTCAAAGTCAGCGGTGCGATCGGGTTTTTCCCGGCGCTGCTGCTGATCATCGCAGGCTCCATGCTCGGCGTCCTGGTGCTGCGCGTGGCCGGCCTGGCCACGGCGTTGCGTGCCCGTGAAAGCCTGAACCGCGGCGAACTGCCGGCCCAGACCATGCTTGAGGGCCTGATGATGGCCCTGGCCGGTGGCCTGCTGATCCTGCCGGGCTTTATCAGCGACGTGCTCGGCCTGGTCCTGCTGCTGCCGTTTACCCGCAAACTGCTGGCCGGCAAGATGCGCCAGCGCGCCGAAGAAGCGGCCATGCGCCAACGCGCGTTTGCCGACGACCTGCAACCCCGTGGCGGCCCGGCCCCGCGTCAACCGCTGGGGCGTGAAGGCGACGTGATCGAAGGCGAGTTCGAACACCGCGACAACAAATAACTGCTTCACTGGCACGGCACCTTCGGGTGCCGTGTTGCATTGGCCCGGGGAGCGATCTGAGAAAAAATTTCCTCCCGGCCCCCTTGTAATAAGCGTATGCGCCCTTATGTAACGGTCACCGCAAGGTTTCTGGTGGTGACATCAGACAGACTTCCGCGTCTCGCCCAGCGAGCCGCGACCGGCACCGCCGGAATTTAACCCGCCGGAATTGATACCGGCCGATGAAAAACACAATTAGGAGAGATCGACAATGAAGCTTCGTCCTCTGCACGACCGCGTCGTAATCCGTCGCAGCGAAGAAGAAAAGAAAACCGCTGGCGGGATCGTTCTGCCAGGTTCGGCTGCTGAAAAAGCCAACCACGGTGTGATCGTCGCTGCTGGCCCAGGCAAGACCCTGGAGAACGGTGATGTACGCGCACTGGCCGTGAAAGTGGGTGACAAGGTTGTTTTCGGCCCTTACTCCGGCAGCAACACTGTGAAAGTAGACGGCGAAGACCTGCTGGTCATGGCTGAGAACGAAATTCTCGCCGTACTGGAAGACTGATTTCCTCGCTCATTTTCCCGTTACTACAAAGTATTTAAGGAATATCGATCATGGCTGCTAAAGAAGTTAAATTCGGCGACTCCGCCCGCAAGAAAATGCTCACCGGTGTCAACGTCCTGGCTGACGCAGTAAAAGCGACCCTGGGCCCGAAAGGCCGTAACGTGATCATCGAGAAGAGCTTCGGCGCTCCGACCATCACCAAGGACGGCGTTTCCGTCGCCAAAGAAATCGAACTGGAAGACCGTTTCGAGAACATGGGCGCGCAGCTGGTCAAAGACGTTGCCTCCCGTGCCAACGATGACGCGGGCGACGGCACCACCACCGCTACCGTCCTGGCTCAGGCGATCGTCAACGAGGGCTACAAGGCCGTCGCTGCCGGCATGAACCCTATGGACCTCAAGCGTGGCATCGACAAGGCGACCATCGCCATCGTTGCCGAGCTGAAAAACCTGTCCAAGCCATGCGCCGACACCAAGGCCATCGCTCAGGTCGGCACCATCTCCGCCAACTCCGACAGCTCCATCGGTGACATCATTGCCGAAGCCATGGAAAAAGTCGGTAAAGAAGGCGTGATCACCGTTGAAGAAGGCTCGGGCCTGGAAAACGAACTGTCGGTTGTAGAAGGCATGCAGTTCGACCGTGGCTACCTGTCTCCGTACTTCGTCAACAAGCCAGAGACCATGGTTGCCGAGCTGGACAACCCGCTGATCCTGCTGGTTGACAAGAAGATCTCCAACATTCGCGAAATGCTGCCAGTACTGGAAGCCGTTGCCAAAGCCGGCCGCCCATTGCTGATCGTTTCCGAAGACGTTGAAGGCGAAGCCCTGGCCACCCTGGTTGTGAACAACATGCGTGGCATCGTCAAGGTTGCAGCCGTCAAGGCTCCAGGCTTCGGCGACCGTCGCAAGGCCATGCTGCAGGACATCGCCGTATTGACTGGCGGTACCGTTATCTCCGAAGAGATCGGCCTGAGCCTGGAAAGCGCCACCCTGGAAAACCTGGGCAGCGCCAAGCGCGTGACCATCTCCAAGGAAAACACCATCATCGTTGACGGTGCTGGCGTTGAAGGCGACATCGAGTCCCGTATCGCGCAGATCCGTGCACAGGTTGCCGAAACCTCCTCGGACTACGACCGTGAAAAACTGCAAGAGCGTCTGGCCAAGCTGTCCGGCGGCGTTGCAGTGATCAAGGTTGGCGCTGGCTCCGAAGTTGAAATGAAAGAGAAGAAGGCCCGCGTTGAAGACGCCCTGCACGCAACCCGTGCAGCCGTTGAAGAAGGCGTGGTACCTGGCGGTGGCGTTGCGCTGATCCGTGCTCTGGAAGCCCTGACCAACCTGACCGGCGACAATGCCGATCAGAACGTTGGTATCGCTGTGCTGCGTCGTGCCGTTGAAGCACCGCTGCGTCAGATCGCTGCCAACTCCGGCGACGAGCCAAGCGTTGTGGTCAACGAAGTCAAGAACGGCAAAGGTAACTACGGTTACAACGCTGCGACTGGCGTCTATGGCGACATGATCGAAATGGGCATCCTGGACCCTACCAAGGTGACCCGTTCCGCGCTGCAAGCGGCAGCCTCCATCGGTGGCCTGATCCTGACTACCGAAGCTGCCATCGCTGACAAGCCGAAGGCTGAAGGCGCAGCTGGCGGCGGTATGCCAGATATGGGCGGCATGGGTGGCATGGGCGGCATGATGTAAGCCAGCCTTACCCGGTGCTATAAAAAGCCCCGCCTGCAGTGATGCAGGCGGGGCTTTTTTGTGAGCGGTTGTATCTCTCAACTTCGGTATGACACTGGACCTGTGGCGAGGGAGCTTGCTCCCGCTGGCGGCCTGACAGCCGACGCCTATCTACCTGACACCCCGCGATCCAAATGTGGGAGGGGGCTTGCTCCCGATGGCGGCCTGCCAGCCGACGCCTATCTACCTGACGCCCCTCGGTCCCAATGTGGGAGGGGGCTTGCTCCCGATGGCGGCCTGCCAGCAGACACAGTTATACCGAGTACATATCCATTCCTGCGGTAATGGCCACTTAGGGTTCCGCCCTGACGGCGGCTCACTTTGCAAAAGCCGGGATGCCGGCCCAGGCCAAAGTAAGCAACGCTCTTGCCCCACCACTCGGCACTTCGCCTAGGCTCGGTGTGCCCGTAATCCGACAGCGATTTGGGGGGGGCGCCGCCACGCGCCATCCATGGCGCGGGGCGGCTAAACCGGCATCCCCTGCCGGTTTACCCCCCAAATCCCTGTCGAATTCCGGCCAGCGTGGTTTAACGGGGCGCCTGAGATCAAAAGCAGATCAAAAGCGACTCGCTTCGCATCGTGGTTACTGTTGGCGACTGTAAAGTTGTGTTGATACCCATGCCAATCGCAGGCAAGCCAGCTCTCACATTTGATCTTCGTTGCGTTGAGCATTGCATTCGCTTAACTGATCGGCATTACGGCTTGCCGTGAAGGCCGGTACAGCAACAGGCAATACAAACCCAGGCAAATCAGCCAGCAAAAAATCGCTGTCCACACGTTGTGGGAAAAAAAGTGTGCCCCTTGCAGCATACGGCTGACTGAGAAGACGCTGCCCAGGCTGACGGCAAAAATGAACGCGTTGCGCGCCAGTCGTGGTCGCCGATCCCTCAGCGCGAAGAACCAGGCGAACAAGGCAAAACCGGTGGCTGCATGTCCGCCGGGCCAACAGCGGCCAGGTTTATCGGTAGGTGGGCGCGGGCTGAGCAGTTCGCTGTAGGTTTCCTGGCCGCCGAATTCCTTGAGGCTCCAGGGGCATTGCACGGCGGTGATGGTTTTCAACGGCGCCACGAAGGCCGTCGCCAATCCCAGCGACAGCACCAGGCACACCAGTTCGCGGCGGTACGGCTTGAGTCGTTGCAGAATGAAGCTGCCGACCAGCCCCAGAATCGCCAACACCGAAAACAGGATCACCAGTTGCTTGGCCCGATCATGCAGGATGTCTTCAAGGAAGAAGCTATAGCGGCCGATGAAGCCGCCAGCCTCCGCGCTGTAGAAGCGCCTGGCCAGGTCCATGTCCAATGAGGTCAGTTCCAGCAACAGCAAGACCACTGCGGCGCCGGCAGGCAGGCCCAGGCACAGCCAGAAATTGAGCGGTTTGGAAACCGGTAAAGAAGAGGAGGATTTCATCACGAACCTTGGTGAGAAAGCCCCGTGCTCACCTGCACGGGGCTTTTTGATTAGCGTTTGCTTAAGACTGGAGCTTCTTCCTTGGGCGCTTTCCAGCTCAGCAGTTGCTGTTTGTAGTCGTAGCTGGCGGCCTGATAATAGGTAATTGCCCGCTGGATCAATGGGTCATCGCTACCGACGCGCAACTCCTGGCTTTCTCCAAGAGCCTGGTCATGGCGACGCAGGCCTTGGCGCGGGCTGAGGATTGCCAGGTCCTTGCCGTCAAACAAGCCCAGATGCTGGTAGTTGCCCACCACGACCCGCGGTGGCAGCGGGTTGTCTTGCAACAGATTACGGCCGAAGAACGTCGACTCGTAGCTGAGGTTGATCAGGCCCAGCAAGGTCGGCGCAAGGTCGATCTGGCTGGCCAGTTGCGCGGACTCCCGTGCGTCGATCAGCTTGGGCGCATAGATAAACAACGGGATCTGGTAGTTGGTGATCGGCAGGTCTTCCTTGCCTGCGCTGCCGGCCGTGTGGTCGGCGACGAACACAAAAATGGTGTTGTCGAACCAGGGTTTCTGGCGTGCAGCTTCAAGGAACTGGTTGATGGCGTAGTCGGTGTATTTCACTGCACCATCGCGACCCTTGCCGGATTTGATATCGATGCGCCCATCCGGGTAGGTATAGGGGCGATGGTTGGAAGTCGTCATCAGTTGCAGTAAGAACGGCTGTTGCTTGGCGTAGTCGGCGTCGGCCAGTTTAAGCGTCTGTTTGAACAGGTCTTCGTCGGCCATGCCCCAGGCATTTTTGAACGAGATTTCTGACTCGGGCACGCTGCTTTGGTCCACGACCCGATACCCGTTGCCGCTGAAAAACGCGTTCATATTGTCGAAGTAACCGCGACCGCCGTAGACAAACACGCTGTCGTAACCGATGGCCGTGAGTTGTTGGCCGAGGCTCGCGAACCCGCTTTCACGACCGATGCGCTTGACGATCGAGCGGCCTGGCGTGGGTGGGATCGCCAGGGTAATGGCTTCCAGGCCCCGGTCGGTTCGTGTCCCGGTGGCATAGAAGTTATTGAAGTACAGGCTTTGTTTGCGCAATGCATCCAGGTTGGGCGTGAGGTTGCGTTGATCGCCGTTGCTGCCCATGTACTTGGCGCTGAAGCTTTCGATGGTGACCAGCACGATGTTGGGCTTGCGCAGTGTGCCCGGGTTGGTGATGGCGCGGCGAATATCCAGCGGGTCCGGGTCGATAAAGCGCGCATTGGGCTCGCTGAGTTCGGCGCGCAGTTGCCGGGCGACCACGTCAGTGGGCAGGCTCTGATAGAACTGGGTGTAGTCCAATTCGTTATTGCGGAACGCAGCGAAGAATTGATAAGGGCCGTTGCTGGCCAGTTCGTTCTTGTAAGCGTTACCGCCCTGGGCACGCGGGCTGTCCTGGCTGATCAGTTGCAGGCTGAGGCCGGCGACCACCAACAGGCCCAGGGCATTGACCAAACGGCCACGCAGTGCCGGCAAAGGTGCCGCCATGGCGGCATTGAAGGGTTTACGCAGGGCCAGGCTCATGAGGATCGCCAGCATTGCCAGCAGGCTCAGCAGCTTGCCGATCGGGTAAGACTCCAGCAGGTTGTTCAGCACCTCATCGGAATACACCAGATAGTCGACCGCAATAAAGTTGAAGCGCACCCCAAACTCATCCCAGAACAGCCATTCGGCCACCGAGGTGAACAGCATGGCGAACAGGCTGATTGTCAGCAGCGCCTGCAAGAACCAGCGGTGGCCGCGGCGGCGCCACAGTGCGGGTGGGCAGAGCAGCAAATACAAGCCCAGCGGCAAGGCCGCATAGGCGAGGAAGCCCAGGTCGTAGACCAGACCCACGCCAAACACCGGCAGCAAGTTGCCGCCCACTTCATTCAGGTGAGTCACGAGCAACACGCTGCGAGTAAGCAGGAAAACCAATAACCAGGCAGCGGTTATCAACAGCAAATAGCGCATTGGCGCTGTTTTGAGAAAGCCCATGTCCAGGTTCCTTAGATCGATGGACGCGATCTTCACCCTGACACTGTGGTCTGTTTGTGAAGCTATAGTGAAAAACTCGTTTGTCCCTGTAATCAGTTGAAAACCCTCATCAGTGGGCCTTTCAGCTCTATCCCTGAGCCCCGCTTGGCCTTAAGCTGCGCGAGCCAACACGGCTGTTACCGCGTACGGAGACACTGCCCATGCGAATTTTATTGGTTGAAGACAACCGCGATATTCTGGCCAACCTGGCCGATTACCTGGGGCTCAAAGGCTACACAGTGGACTGTGCGCAGGACGGCTTGTCGGGCCTGCACCTGGCGGCCACCGAGCATTACGACCTGATCGTGCTCGATATCATGCTGCCTGGCATCGATGGCTACACCCTGTGCAAACGCCTGCGCGAAGACGCACGGCGCGATACGCCGGTGATCATGCTCACCGCACGCGATCAACTGGATGACCGCCTGCAAGGCTTCAAGTCCGGGGCTGATGATTACCTGCTCAAGCCATTTGCCTTGTCGGAACTGGCCGCGCGGATCGAGGCGGTGTTGCGGCGTGCCCAGGGTGGTGGCCGCCGCGCCCTGCAGGTGGGTGACCTGAGCTACGATCTCGATACCTTGGAAGTCACCCGCGAAGGGCGCCTGCTCAAGCTCAACCCCGTCGGCCTGAAACTGCTGGCAGTGCTGATGCAGAAGAGCCCGCACGTGCTACGCCGGGAAATTCTCGAAGAAGCCCTGTGGGGCGATGACTGCCCGGACAGCGACAGCCTGCGCAGCCACGTTCACCAATTGCGCCAGGTGATCGATAAGCCCTTTGCCAAGCCGTTGCTGCAAACGGTGCACGGGGTGGGTTATCGCTTGGCCGAGGGCCGTGATGGAGTTTAGACAAAGCCTTGCCCAACGGATCATCATCGCCTTTGCCTTGATGAGTGCGTTGGTGGCGGGGGCCTTCGCCATGGGGATCGTTGCGACGGTGCACCTGGTGGAAGAGAAGCTGATCTCGGCGGGCCTGGGCGGTGACCTGCAACGCCTGCTGTTGATGGACAGCATGGAAGACTGGCGACATCGGCCAGAGCCGGACCAGCTGTTTTACTTCAGCGGCGGGCAAGGCGATTTCGAGTTGCCCAAGGATCTTCGGCATCTGGACCCGGGCTTCCACGAAGTATTTCGCGAGTCTCTGTCGTACCACGCCATGGTCGAGGTGATCGACGGTCGGCGTTACGTGCTGTTGCAGGATCAAAGCGATTTTGAAGAGCGCGAGCGCGTGCTGTTTGCCGTGGTGCTGGTGGGGTTCGTGCTCAGCCTGGCGCTGGCGGTGTTCCTCGGCTGGGTGCTGGCCCGCAAGGTGATGGCGCCGGTAGTGCGCCTGGCTCGCCAGGTGCGGCATCGTGACCAGTTGTTAGGGCTGGCGCCGCCCTTGGCGCCGGACTATGCAGCCGATGAAGTGGGCGAACTGGCGGTGGCGTTCGATGCCACGCTGGGTCGCCTGCGGCAGGCGTTGTCCCGTGAGCAGTTGTTTACCAGTGATGTAAGCCATGAGCTGCGCACGCCCTTGATGGTGTTGGCCAGTTCCTGTGAGCTGCTGCTGGAAAACCCCGCCATCGATCAACGCGGCCGTAACCAGGTCCAGCGAATCGCGCGGGCCTGTGAGGAAATGCGTGAACTGGTGCAGACCTTCCTGATGCTGGCCCGCGCCAAGCACGATGATGCTGCCATGTCGGCTCAGGTCAACCTGACGCAGGTCGCCGAAGATTTGCTTGGGATCTGGCGTGGGCCCATCGAGCAAAAAGGCCTTGAGTTGATCTACTGCCCTGGCAATCCTCTGGATACTCGCTACAACACCACGTTCCTGCACGCAGTGATGGGTAACCTGTTGCGCAATGCACTGCATTACACCGAGCAAGGGTTTATCCGCCTCACGCTGGAGCCGAGTGGTTTTGTGGTGGAGGACTCTGGCGTGGGCATTCCTGAAGACAAGCGCGAAGCGATGTTCGAGCCTTTTGTGCGCGGCAGTGAGAACCGTGGCGAGGGGCTGGGGCTCGGCCTGTCGCTGGTGCAACGGATCTGCGAGAGCCAGGGCTGGAGCGTGAGCCTGACGACGATGGAGCCCAATGGCTGCCGTTTTCATGTGGAGCTGAGCCAGGTCAAAAGCTGACCGTTCAGTCTGTCGTTTTGCGGATGCAGACTGCCTGCTTTTCAGCGAAGATGGCCCGATGCTACTGAATGTTTCTGTAAAGTCTTGAAATGTATGCAGTTGGACAGGACAAGATTTTCACAATGAGTTGACCTGTTGATTACGTTTAACTGCTTAAGGTTGCAGGCATCAGTTACCGGAGACGTACGATGCCTTCCCCAATCAAGTTGGAATTTTCCGAAAAGTACGACGATCAACACGCGCAACAATATTTGCTCAAACATCAGGACAATCTGGCTCGCCGGTTGTCCCACAAACGCGACGAGCAACTGGCGCGTGGTGCACTGGCCATGGCCGGTGAGCCGGGCCTGGTGCTGGACCTGCCTTGTGGCGCTGGACGTTTCTGGCCGTTGCTGGCCGAAAAACCCAACCGTGTGATTATCGGGGCTGACAATTCGGCGTCGATGTTGAAGATCGCCACCACCGCGCAACCGGCGGAGGTGGTGAAACGGGTACGCCCTTTGCAGACATCTGCCTTTGATATCGATTTGCCAGATAACTCCGTCGACAGTATTTTCTGCATGCGCTTGATGCACCACATCGGTGAAGCGGAGCACAGGCTGACAATACTGCGTGAGTTTCAGCGAGTTACCCGTGACAGCGTGATTATTTCGCTGTGGGTGGACGGCAATTTCAAGGCCTGGAAGCGCAAGCGCAGCGAAGTACGTCGTCGCAAAAGAGGTGAGCAGGAAGGTTACCAAAACCGGTTTGTGTTACCGGCTGCTACTGTCGAGGCAGAATTCGAGCAGGCCGGTTTCCGTGTTCAGGAGTCCCTGGACTTCATACCGCTCTACGCCATGTGGCGAGTGTATGTATTGCGCAAGAGGTAACAGATGGCAGTTGAGTGCGTAGCAGGCAGTCATGTAGCTCCAGAGGAGCGGTTTGATTATTTCTGGCGCCAGAAGGGTGAGTGGGTCGAAGAACCCAATCGCCGGCGTGGCGGTGAAAGTGGTGTGCAGCGAGTGGTCAGCCCTAATGGGCGTTTGCTGTATTGCAAGCGTCAGACCGGGCACATCTACCGCAGTTGGTTGCATCCATTCGGGCGTCCGACCGTGCTGCGTGAACGTGATGCCTTGAAGGGCCTGCGTTTGCTGGATGTGCGCGTGCCGGAGTTGGTGTTTTGCGAGGCGCGACGCGACCCGGAGCATCAATGGAAAGCCCTGTTGGTGACCGCGTCATTGGACGGTTTCGACGAGATCGAAAACTGGTACGCCGCCGGTGGCCGTGAGCAGTACGGCGAGGCGGTCCACGAGCGTTTGCTCCAGGAGTTGGCCGGCACCCTGGCCCGTATGCACAAGGGTCGCTGGCAGCACGGTTGCTTGTATATCAAGCACATTTTCGTGCGGGTAACCGGTGAGCCTGAGGCGGCGATTGTGGAAGTGGCCCTGCTGGACTTTGAAAAATGTCGCCAGCGTTTGACCGCTTATCGGGCCGCGTCCCATGACATGCTGCAATTGCGCCGCCATTCGTCGTGGAACGATACCGACTGGAAAAAACTCAGCTACTTTTACGAGACGGCGTTTGGCAGCGCTATCAAGGGTTTAACCAGATGAAGCTAGAAATAGCACGAGGTTTGTTTTTGGTCGGGGCGTTGGGCATTTCAGCCCTTGCCCTGGCAGCGTGGGAACAACCTCGCACACAAGTGCTGAGTGCGGTAGACGGTGGCGGGCAATGCCTGCTGCCGCGGATTGCAAAGGCAAGTGTGGCGGCCAGGCCTGATCATGATTTGCTGCTATTCATGTTCGGGATGTCTCAAGCAATGAGGCCGCAAAGTTGAAACGAGTAAAACTCCTGGAAAGGGCCTTGCGATGCGAGGCCCTTTTTTTACGCCTGACGCTTTAACGGTAGGAGCAAGCTCGCTCCTGCAGAGGGGCAATTTTCAGATCAGGTGCAGGTGGTTATCCCAAAACCCCGCCGGTAATTCCAATGGCTTGGCCATCAGTCGTTCCTGGCGACAATCATAGAAGCGGCAACGTCCCTGTCCCGACGTAACCACAAACCCGTCCGCCACTGCACCCACACCGGCGCAGTCGGGCAACGGCCCATCCAGGCGCAGCTCGGCGCTGTCCATATCCCAGATGAAGAAACGATTGCCACGCGGCGCCGTGAGCGCTACCAGGCGCAGTTCACTGTGCACCGCCACGCTGGCGGTGTAGTGCCCCATCGCTTGCAGTTGCTCATCGGCTACCGGGAACGCCATAAAAGGCTGGCCCGGGCGCTTGATTGCGAGCAACTCGGAACGCTCCTGGGACGGCCCCATGAACTGCTGCCCGGTGAGGATGGTGCCATCGCTGGCGATCCCCATATGGCGCACGCTGTTCATTTGCTGCCCCAACGTTTCCTTGCTGATCAAGGTGCCATCGCGCTGCATCAGCACCAGGCTCGGTTCCATGGCGTTGAGGTTCATCTCCACGCGGCTTTCGGCTTCGGTGCGAATGCCGCCGTTGGCCACCACCAGGGTTTCGCCGTCGGGCATCCAGGAGACCTGGTGCGGGCCGATGCCGTGGGTGGAAATCTCGCCGCTGTGTACCAACCGCTCGCCTTCGAACTTATACACACCCAACAACCCACGACCGGGATCTGAGGTGTCGTTCTCGGTGGCGTACAGCCAGTCGCCGCTCTTGTGGATCACCGCATGGCCGTAAAAGTGCCGGTTGGCCTTTGAGGTGATGGTTTGCAGCAGCGTGCCATCGCGCAGGTCGATCAGGTAGCTCTCGGTGCCCGGACGACGGGCGACGAACAGCGCAATTGGCCGTGTGGGGTGGTTGATGATGTCGTGACAGCGCTGGCCGACCTGGGTGGCAAAGACGGGCTTGCCGTCCAGGCGATAGCCGACAGCGTAGTGCTTGCCGTCGGCATCATCGCGTGCCGAGAGCAGCAGCGGTCCCTTGTCTTTGCCTTTGAACAGCGTCCAGCCGCCCAACGTGAGGGCGCTGAGCAGCACGCTACCCAGCGCCAAAGCCTGTCGCCTGAGCATCATCAGTCACCGTCGTTGGCGTTGAAGCCCAATTGGACGCCCAACGCTTTGGCCAGCTCGCCCTCGTGAAGGCGATGGACCACATTGAGGCTGTCGTAGATATCGTTGAGTTGCTGGCGCCCGGCGTCATCGTTCAACAGTTCGTTGAGGGAGCGCTGGTTGCTGGCGAACAGTTTCAGGGACGCAGCATAGGCGGCGTCGATCTTCTCGGCCAACGGCTTCTGATCGCTCGGCAGCAGGCCGCGCAGGCCTTTGTTGTCGACACCGACCCATACGGTCTGGGCGGCGGCGAGGCTGGCCTCCAGGCTTTGCAGGGAGGACTGGCTGCGCCATGCATCGGCCTGGAAGGGTTGCGGGATGCCCTTGGTCTGGCGGCCCATCGGCGTGCCGAGTTTTTTCTTCAGGGTGTCCAGTGCGGTTACTTGCACGCGCAGCAGATCGGCAATGGCTTCGTGGGAATCAGCGTAGCGCTGGTTCGGAAACTTGGTCATCTGCGCGAGCATACCGTCGGTGCTGTTCCAGCTGGCGAGGATCTCTTCCGCCAGGGCTTTCTGACGCTCGCCGATGGCCGTCAGCAGCGGGCAGTAGCGGGCTTTCTGGGCTTCGTCGGCAACGTCGGGCTTGGCGTCGTAGAGGATGTATTCGTAGGCCGACAGGCCCTGCACCACCACGCTCGATTTGGCCAGGGCGGCCGCATCGATCTGCGGCTGGGCGCTGACCAGTTGCTCGACCTGGCGACCTACCAGGTTCTTCTTGTCCGGCCAGAACTGCACCTGCCAGGCGCGGTTGCCTTCTGCCAGCGGGCCGATCAGTAGCGGTTGCAACTCGGCCCAGGCTTTTTGTGCGTGCAGGAAGTCGGCGCGGGCAGTGTCCAGGCTTTCCTTGCCCTGGCAGTAGGCCAGGGCGCTGACGGCCAGCTGACGGTCGGCTTCAACCCAGCGGCTGTAGGTCGGCAGGATCACCTGCTTGGCGATGGCCGCCGAGGTCACCGCTTGCGGGTCCTGGGGCGAGCACGCGCCCAGGGCAAGGGCGGCGAGGCTGGTGAACAACAACTTGGGACGAAACATGTCGAGCTCCCTTCTGTGAGTGGGGCGAAGCTTATAAAGAATTCAGGAACGCCAGCAACGCGGCCCGCTGTTCGGCGTTAAATGACAACACATGTTGCTGCGCCGCTTGTGCTTGCCCGCCGTGCCACAGCACGGCCTCGAGCAGGTTGCGGGCGCGGCCGTCATGCAAGAACTGGGTGTGACCATTTACGGCTTGTGTCAGGCCAATACCCCACAGCGGCGGGGTGCGCCACTCGCGGCCAGTGGCGTTGAATTCGGTACGGTTGTCGGCCAGGCCTTCGCCCATATCGTGCAACAACAGGTCGCTGTAGGGGCGTATCACCTGATTGGCCAGCTCGGGTTCGGCGGCGTTGGCAGCCGTGGTGAATGTCGGCTTGTGACAGCCCTGGCAGCCGGCCTCGTAGAACAGGTTCTTGCCGGCCAACACTTGAGGCGTGTTGACGTCTCGGCGTGCAGGCACCGCGAGGTTGCGGGTGTAAAACAGCACCAGGCGCAGGATGTTGTCGCTGACTTCCGGCTCACCGTCAGGGCCATTGCCGTTTGGCGCCTGCTTGCACGCCACTTGGGCGTCGGTGCAGTCATCAAAAGGTCTCAGGGAGGTCGTGAGGCCCATATCACCCGAAAACGCGTGAACATTTTGTTGGTTGAGGTTGGGTTGCCCGGCTTTCCAGCCAAAACGCCCGAGTACGGTTTTATGCTGGGCGTCATCCCAGACCCAATTGGCGCGGCCGACGATGGCGTCTTTGTCGGCGGTCTCGGGGGCGGTGTTGCGCAGGATATCGGCGTCACTGATTGCTTCGAGCAGGCCCAGGCCGATCATCGGCGGCGCGATGCGTGCCGAGAAGCGTGTGTCGGGGTGCATCGGGCCGTAGCCGAGCTGGGTAATTTTCAGGTCGGGTTTGCGCAGTTCGACGACGGTGCCGTCCTTGAAGCTGACCTGGACAGGGCTGTAGTCGACCCGCACCTTGCCTTCCGGCGTTACGCCAGGCACGGCCATGTCCTGCAACTGCCCGCCGTAGACCGGCTCGGGCACCACGCCGAGCTGTTCGATCAGCTTGGCATAGGGCGGTGCATTTGAAATGGAGAGGCGCACCAGCATCGACACCGCATTCGGCGCATCAGGCAGCGGCGGGTGGCCACGGCCGTCCTTGATATGGCAGTTCTGGCAGGCGTTGGTATTGAACAGCGGGCCCAGGCCATCCCGTGCCGTGGTGGTGGCCGGCGCGATCACCCAGGGGTTGCGAAAAAAGCTGTTACCGACGCTGAAATCCAGGCGGCGGCTAGGTGCCAGGTTGGCCGAGGGCAGGGAAAAGGCGTTCTGGTCGCGCTTGTTTACCGTCGTCGCGCCACCGGATCGCGATTCACCCGGCTCGGCCTTGGTGAAGCGAGGGGCGTCGTCGCAAGCCGTCAGGCATAGAGCCAGCAACGCTGCAGACAGGTAGGAAAGCGAACGGGACATCGAGAATCCTGGACGAGGGGGCAAAATCTGGTCGCAAAGTCTAACAGGGCCGGGCGGTTTGAATAAGAGCAATTATCGTTTGGTGGCATCGCGATTCTTTCCCGCTAGAATGACCACACATTTTTTTTGGAGGTGGCCAATGCAGGCTCTCGACGCTTTGCTCAACCGCGTTTCCGTGCCGCGTTTACTCGACCCGGCACCGACCCAGGAGCAGCGCGACCTGTTGTTCGCTGCCGCCATGCGGGCGCCCGATCACGGTCAATTGCGCCCTTGGCGTTTCCTCACCGTAGAAGGCGCAGCTCGTGAGCAAATGGGCACGCTGTTGGCCGAAGCCGCCCGGCTGCAGGATGCCGATGCACCGCAAGCCGTCATCGACAAGGCGCAGAACGGCCCGCTGCGTGCGCCGTTGGTAGTTGTGGTGATTGCGCGTTTGCAGGAGCACTTCAAAGTGCCCAAGTCCGAGCAATTGCTGGCGGCGGCCTGTGCGGCCCACGGCATCCTGCTGGCGGCGTATGCCCAGGGGATTGGTGCAGTGTGGCGGACCGGGGAGTTGTCCTACTCGGCCCATGTGGCCAAAGGCTTGGGGCTGACGGCGGGTGAAGAAGTGATTGGCTTTCTTTACCTCGGTACGCCGCAGAACCCGCCGCGTACGGCGCCGAAGGAAGACCTGACGCCGTTTGTCCAGGCCTGGAGCGGACGCTAAGCGGTGTGCGGTCAAAATGTGGGAGGGGGCTTGACTGCTAACTAGGATGTTGGGGGGGGGCGAGTACATATCCATTGCTGCGGTAACGGCCACTTAGGGTTCCGCTCTTACAGCGGCTCACTTTTGGAAGGACCGGAATGCCGGCCCAGCCAAAAGTAAGCAAAAGGTCCTCGCCCCACCACTCGGCACCTCGCCTAGGCTCGGTGTGCCCGAACGAAGGCTTGAATCCGTGGGCCGCCGCAATGGGCCATCCCTGGCCCAGTGCGGCTAACCCGGCGTCCTGCCGGGTTACCCACGGATTCAAGCCTGCGTTCGGCCAGCGTGGTTTAACGGGGCGCTTGAGATCAAAAGCAAGATCAAGAGCGGCTCGCCTCGCATCGTAGATACGCTGGCGGCGCTTCTGCTTTTCTGTAGGAGCGAGCTTGCTCGCGAAAAACCTGAGGGCGCCGCGCTCATTCTGATTTCCCCCGTCATCGTTAACGACCTTCGCGAGCAAGCCCGCTCCCACAGGGGTACGCGCACGCTTCAACGATCAGGTCGGCTATAAGGCCGCCTCGCTGTGCTTTTGATCTTGATCTTAGGCGCCCCGTTAAACCACGCTGGCCGGAATTC
>NZ_SPKP01000040.1:0-1246 GCF_023127835.1 Pseudomonas sp. B329
TGAACTGGCCTAATGAATTTGGACACATCAATAGGGCGCTATGATGGCGCCCAAACCTAAGGTGTGCAGATGATGCGAAAGTCCTATTCCAGCGAGTTCAAACTCAACGCCGTCAGCATGGTGCTTGATCAAAACCTGTCTGTTCCCGAAATTTGCACCAGTTTGGATATCGGCCCTACGGCTTTGCGTCGTTGGGTCGAGCAGGTGCGCAAAGAGCGCACCGGATCCACGATGGCTGGCACCAAGGCGATTACTGCCGACCAGAAGAAAATTCAGGAACTCCAGGCCCTGCTCAGGCAGAAAGATCGGGATATCGAAATTCTAAAAAAGGCCAGTGTTCTCCTGCTTTTGGACTCCAAAGATCATTCCCTCTGATCAGCGAGCTAGGCGAACAGTACGGCATTACAGATTGCTGCCGCGTTTTTGAAGTCAACCGCAGCAGCTATTACGCCTGGCGTCAGCGCCAGGGGGAAATCAACCTGAAGCGCGAAGCGCTCAAGGTTGTTCTAGTTAAGTACCACAAGGCCTCAAGAGGATCGGCTGGAGCACGAACCCTCTCTGAAGACCTGCGAGGTGCAGGCCATCAGGTGGGGCGTTACATGGCTCGCAGCTTGATGAAGGAAGCCGGGATTGCCAGCCGCCAACGCAGGCCCCACAAATACAAATCGTCAGGCGTGGAGTCTTTGGTGGCTGAGCATGAGTTGGAGCGCGAGTTCTACGTAGCTGACATCAACAAGGTCTGGTGCGCGGACATTACCTATATCCAGCTCGGTAAGCGCTGGCTCTACTTCTCGGTCGTTTTGGATCTGTTTGCCCGCAGAGTGGTGGGATGGTCGTATTCACTGGTCGCTGATGCGACGCTGGCAAGTGAGTCACTGCGCATGGCTGTTGAATTGAGAGGGCGGCCTAAAGGTGTGCTGTTTCATTCCGATCAGGGCTGCCAAGTACACCAGCCATAAATTCAGGGCTGAATGCAGGCACATGAGCTGAAGCAGAGCATGAGTCGAAAAGGCCAGTGCTGGGATAACGCCCCGATGGAGCGTTTTTTTGGCAGTTTGAAGTCCGAATGGGTGCCCGAGAAAGGTTACAGCTCGGAGTACGAAGCTCGGGCAGATATCAACCGATATGTGGCGCGCTACAACAGCGTAAGGCGCCACAGTTACAACGGTTACCACTCACCGATAGCGGCGGAAAAGCTAGCGGCGTGAAAACCGAAAAGAATGTCCGAAATCACTGGACCAGTTCA
>NZ_SPKP01000041.1:0-35062 GCF_023127835.1 Pseudomonas sp. B329
AAAGCGTTACGCAATGAGCTTGAAAGGTGTCTAGAAAATCCGGGGCGATTCAGACCAGTCATCTCGACAATCCATTCGAGGGTTGTGGCGTGCGCTGCCCAAACCGTCCACCGAAAACCGTCAAGCACCGCGTTGTCCGGGATGCGCGGATCATTCTCGTCGGGATGGCGCGTTCCGAAATGAAGACGCTTGCGATGGCATCGCTCCACCCCGCGTGGTTCTGGCGAACGGTGTTCGAGACGTTTTACTACACGGGCATCCGAGCGAATGAGCTGTTGAATCTTCGTCCCCAGGATGTGGATATGGAAAGCATGCAATTCTGCATTCACCCTGAGGTTTCCAAAAATTTCGATGAGCACTTCGTTCCCATACACAGCAAGCTTGCTAAGCACCTGAGGATCTTGCTGTTGAATGCTAAAAAGCGCGGCATCAAATCCAATGAACAGCTCTTCAACGTCAACAGATTTTCACAGCGCCATATGCGCAGAACGATGGATATGAGCCAGCTGTCACGGTTTTATACATCGCTGAGCCGCAAGCTTGGGGTGCATGTGAGCCCGCATCGTTTCAGGCATACAATTGCTACCGATTTGATGAAGCAGCCCAAGAGTAATCTTCATATCGTCAAGGATTTGCTAGGGCATCGAAGCATTGCCACTACCTTGAAATACGTACACGTCGACGTTGACCAGGTAAGGCATGCATTGGAGATGATGCGGTAGCTGACTTCTACCGTCTCCTTTTCCTACAGCCCAATGAATTACCCTGCTTTGACAAGCTAATCCAACGCGACTAACTTTCATGGCGTGATGCGCTCATGCGCTCGCGCTACATAGCGTTTCTATGTCTCCACCACGTTTTTCGTGGCACCGGTGTGACTAACAGGTAGCAAATGACTGTTAATCATTGGGTCCCTGGTTCGAGTCCAGGTCGTGGAGCCAGATAGATAAAAGCCTGCAGAGATGCAGGCTTTTTTATCTGGGATTTGGCCCGTCAACCCAAAGCGGGCCAGAAGAAATCAAAAACCTGGGCGTGCCTCAGTTAGCAGCGTTCTCACGAGCAGCAAGCTCCCGCCGCGGCAACCGCCCATTAAGCACGACGTACGCCACCAACCCAATCAGCAGCCCCCAAAACGCCCCGCCAATCCCGAACAACGTGATGTTGGCGGCCGCTGCCAAAAAGGTAATCAGCGAAGCCTCACGGGAGCTGGCATCGGCCATGGCGCCGGCCAGGCTGCCGCCGATAGTGCCGAGCAGGGCGAGCCCGGCCAGGGTGGTGATGAAGGTGGCCGGAAAGGCCATGAACAGCGCGGCGAGGGTCACGCCGAAGACCCCGACGAGGATGTAAAAGATGCCCGCCGCTATCCCAGCAATCCAGCGCTTGGAGGGCTCTTCGTGGGCTTGCTTTCCGGTGCAGATGGCGGCGGTGATCGCCGCGATATTGAACGCGTGCGAACCAAAGGGCGCCATAAGCAAGGAGCCCAGCCCGGTGATGGTCACGATAGCGTTGGCACTGGTGTTGAACCCATCGTTGCGCAGCACCAGCATGCCGGGCATGTACTGGCCGGTCAGGGTGATCAGAAACAGCGGCAGCGCGACGCTGAGCAAGGCGTTGAGCGAGAACTCAGGCCGAGTGAACACGGGCGCCGCCAGTTGCAGTTCCAGGCCCGACAAGTCGACCCGTCCCTGAGCCAGCAAGAAGGCCAGCCCCAACGCCAGAATACCCACAACCGCGTAGCGTGCGGTCAGGCGTTTGAGCACCAGGTAGGCAACAATCAGCAAGCCGACCAGCATAGGATCAAGGCTCATGCCGCCGAAAGCACCTATGCCGAACTGCAACAGAATACCGGCGAGCAACCCGGCGGCCACGCCTGGCGGGATCAGCCGGATGACTTTTTCGAAATAGCCGGATAAGCCCAGCAGAACGAAGGCCGCGCCCGAGATCATGTAGGCGCCCACCGCTTCGGCATAGGGGGTAGTGGACAGGGCCACCACCAGAAAGGCTGCCGCCGGTGTCGACCAGGCGGTGATGACGGGGGTGCGGGAAACCCAACTGAGAAACAGCCCGGTAACTCCCACACCGATCGACACCGACCACACCCAGGATGCCGTCAACTCAGGGCTCAGCCCGGCGACCTTGGCGGCCTGGAATACCAGGATGAAGGTGCCGCCATAGTTGACGATGACCGAGATCAGGCCGGCCACAATCGGCGGGAGGAGGTCGCTGAGTCGAACAGATGAGTGGGATGTTGACGTAGGCATGGCGTTACGGTGCTCCTTGCTAATGGCGATGCGCAGAGTCTACGGATAAACTGGCCTGCTCATTCCGGCCAATTTATTAATACAGAGCAGACCGCATGGCGCACACCTTCGAGCTCGAAACACTGAAAATCCGGCTCAACGATGCCGAGTTTCAGCGGCTGGATCTGCATCAGCGGATCCAGCGCGCCCTGCGTGCATTGATTCTGGAGGGGGCCCTCGATGCTGGCCTGAAGCTGCCGGCGACCCGGGTGCTGGCCAAAACGCTCGGTGTTGCCCGCGACACGGTCGAGAACGCCTACGTGCATTTGCATCGCGATGGCTTCATTGTGCGGCGCGAAGGCTCGGGCAGTTATGTATCGGCGGCTGTGGGCGCAGAGTTACGCGGGGCTGCGCGCCGGCGCATGAAAACACAAGAAACCCAGCGCAGCGATGTGGCGCCAGGGTCGGGCTTGAGCCGGCGCGGCCGGATGATATTCGACACCGGTGGCGTGACCGATCAACAGGCGGTCAAGGCCTTTGCCACAGGGCTGCCGGAAACCCGTACCTTTCCTGTCGATATATGGGAACGCCTGCAACGCCAGGCCATGAAGGACTACCGGGGTAACGTCCTGTTGCATGGCGACCCGCAAGGCGCCGAGGCTTTGCGCAAGGCGATTGCCACCTACCTGAACCTCGAACGCGGTGCCAAATGCTCACCCAGCCAGGTTCTGATATTGAGCAGTACTCGCCAGGCCCTGTACCTGTGTGCCCAACTATTAGTGGACGCCGGCAAGCCCATCCTCCTGGAAAACCCCGGTTACTACGGTGCCAAGAAGGCTTTTGAAGCGGCCCAGACCCAGGTGGTGCCCATTGACGTCGATGCCGCGGGCATACGCACCGACCTGTTGCGGGCAGACCGCAGCGGTGCCAATTGCGTCTATGTGACGCCTTCGCATCAATACCCCACCGGCGCCACGTTAGCGCTGGAGCGCCGGTTGGAGCTGATCAACTGGGCGGCCGAGCAGGGCAAGTGGATCCTCGAGGACGACTATGACAGCGAGTTCCACTACGACGGGCCGCCGATTGCCTGCGTTCAGGGCCTGGACCCGTACCAGCGCACGATCTACCTCGGCACCTTCAGCAAAACGCTTTATCCCGGATTGCGGATGGGCTACATGGTGCTGCCTGCCGAACTGGTCAACGCCTTCACCTATGCACGAAGTATCATGGACGGTCACACGCCACAGATCCTCCAACTGACGCTGGCGCGCTTCATGGAGGGCGGCCACTACCACGCCCATGTCCGAGCCATGCGCAAACTTTACGCCGCGCGCCGTGCCGTCATGCTCACCGCCATCGGCAAACACTTGAAGGGAATTGCCACAGCCTTGTGCCCCCATGGCGGGCTGCAGATGCCCTGCCTTTTGGCCGATGGCTGGTCGGAGGCAAACACCATCCGCCAAGCTGCCAGCGCAGGCGTGCAGTTGCCCGGCCTCAGTCGGCTGTATGCCGGCGAGGAGAAGAAACAAGGTTGGCTGTTGGGGTATTCATCCTTGACCGCCCATGAAATCGAAACAGCCATGCGGCGGCTGGCCAGAGCAATAGGCTCGTAGGAGCGAGCTTGCTCGCGAAAAACGCACAGGCGCCGCGTTCATTCAGGAAGCACGCGTTATCGTTGACGTTTTTCGCGAGCAAGCTCGCTCCTACAGAGTTCATTGAGCGGCATGACGTATCTAAAGCCTGCTCGGAGTTTGAACCGCAGGCAGGATGTAGTCGAACCATTGCGCAAGGTTCGAGCCTGATAGCCGCTGCAGCTCATCGACATCCATCAACTCATCCTCACCGGCGTTGTAGCACTGGTCACCGCTGCGCCTGTCATCGGGATAGACCATAAAACCACCGCGCCCGTCAGGGCAGTCGGGCAGATACACCGAGGACAGGTCGCGTTGCTCATCGAGGTGCGCATTCAAGCGCGCGATATAGATACCCATCGAAACGGCCACACCAATAACCAGCACCACGCAGGCGACCAACTGGCTGGCATAACTGGCGCCTATCTCATCACGACGCACGGGCGACATCACACGACCCTGTCTGCTCAACATTCTGGCCAACCAGAAACCAACCATTGCCTCCCATGCGTACCAACTGCGTTTGCTGTGGAAGGATGCCCACCATCAGCGCGAGGAAAATCACGGCTAACAGCACCCCTTTGATCATCGAATACAGGTTCATGACGGTGACGAGCTCTGGATAAGAAGAGCCTTAGCCTAAGCCGCACGGGGTTAACGTCAGGTAAACATCACGGGAAACCGCCCGACTTCCGCTATCCTTCACACCGCTGCGCACTGCCTGCCCGAGGGGTTTTTTCCGTGCATATTCATCTGCTGTTGGTCGAGGACAACCTGGACCTGGCCACCACCGTCATCGAGTACCTGGAGATCAGCGGCATCGTCTGCGATCACGCCAGCAATGGCCAGGCCGGGCTCAACTTGGCGCTCAAGCAACATTACGACGTCATTGTGCTGGACATCATGCTGCCGCGCCTGGACGGCCAGCAGGTGTGCGCACGGTTGCGCCAGCAAGGCATCCAGACCCCCATCCTGATGTTGACCTCGCTGGATGCGTTGCCGGACAAGCTCGCCAGTTTTGCTGCGGGAGCCGACGACTATCTGGTCAAGCCGTTCGAGCTCGCCGAACTGGTGGCGCGGATTCGCGCCTTGAGCCTGCGGCGCAGCGGCCAGACCAGCCGTCTGCAAGTGGACGACCTGGTTATGGAGCTGACCACCCGCAAAGTCAGCCGGGCAGGGCAGGAGCTGCATCTTTCACCCATCTGCTGGGCCTTGCTGGAGCACTTGATGCGCGCCAGCCCCGAGCCAGTTCCCCGGGAGCGTCTGGAAAGCAAAATCTGGGGCGATGAGCCGCCCGACAGCAATACCCTCAAAGTGCATATGCATCGGCTGCGCAAGGCGGTAGACAAACCGTTTGGCCGGCCATTGATCCACACTCTGGCGGGTGTTGGCATTCAGGTAAAACCCCATGCGTAATGGCCTGAGCTTGAAGTGGGTGATCAGTGGCAGCTTCCTGTTACTGATTGCCGTGGTGCTGGTGATCTACAGCAAGCTGCTGCCTGAATTTACCGTGCGCGGCCTGTTCTACACCGCCAGCGCGATGATGGAGGAGGAGGCCCAATATTTTGTCAGGCACTACAAGCAAAATCCGGCCACGCCGACGCCGCACAATTACTTCTATACCAGTGTCATCGGCAAGGAGGCGTTGCCGCAGGATGTGCGCGAGTTGCTGAATGCACCGCCAAACCTGTCTTTCGGCGCGGTGAATATCTTCGGCGATCTCTACTCTGATGACGACGACGCGCCGTTCCATATAATCCTCGAACAGCCTCTGGGCGACGGCAAAACCCTCTACATGTATGACATCGACCACGATAAGGAAGTAGGGGGTGAGGTCGAGACGCCATTGTCCGACGCCTACTTTGACCAGGTACTGGAAAGCGTCCAGCTCATCAGCCTGGCAGTATTCGTGCCGGCGCTGATCATCATCGCGCTGTTGGTGTGGTGGTTGGTGCGTCCGCTGGGACGCCTGATCCAATGGTCCAGTACCTTGAACAATTCTGACGCCCTGGCCAGCGAGCGGCCGGGCTTCAACTTCAAGGAGTTCAATCGGCTGGCCGACGCACTGGCCGATAGTGTTGAACAAGTGCAGGCCGCCAGCCAGCGAGAAGGCCGCCTGTTGCGCTACACCAGCCATGAACTGCGCACGCCCCTGGCGGTGCTCAAGGCCACAATCGAACTGTTGGCCCTGCAGTCGGGCGGTGCCCTGCCACCCTCGTTGCAGCGCATAGAACGCTCGGTGATGAACATGCAGCTGATCGCCGAGACATTGCTGTGGATGAGCCGCGAGCGTCCCGAGCCACTGCCGGAAGAAGACGTTGACCTGAGCGAACTGGTGGGCGACCTGATTGAAAAACACCGCTACCTGATCGGTAACCGGGATATTGAGTTGAGCATCGACATCCACGACGGACCTTGCCGATTGCCTCCGACCGCCTGCCGCATCGTGATCGGCAACTTCCTGCGCAATGCCCTGCAATATGCTGAAGAAGGCACCGTAGAAATCAGCTTCAAATACCCCCGGCTGATGATCGCCAATCACATCAGGGAGACGGGGCCGCAGCAGGAGTCGGATGATTTTGGCTATGGTCTTGGGCTGCAGTTGATGCGGCAGTTATGCGCAAAACTGGGCTGGCAGATTGAGGTGATTCGTGAGCAACAGCGGTTTACGGTCATTCTTGATGTTGCGAAGTTGCGGGCTGGCGAGTTGTAAGATAGAGGCTGACTGCGCTCTGCTTGCGCTTGATCAGATAACGGAGATATCGGATGCGGCAGCATTTAAAGGACGTACACAACCAGCAAGTTACTGCCTGGCCTGACGATGTAGGTGGTCGCTGATTGCAAAAACCAAAAAAGCTAGGTTGATGCTATGGGCTCTGTTCATGGGCTGACATGATTCTTTCAAGAGTGTCTGGTACGCCGAAACAAATCTGATACCGACCGTTTGTGATGAAAGAAATGCACGATCAGATAGGCTGTAGAAACGTGAATCAATGCCACTGCTGTACTTCGCAACAACGCCTCTATTAATAGCATTTGTTGGTTGAAATACAGAAATAGAGAGTTCACCACGAGAATCAACGCACCCATTGCGATGACGAGACGATAGTTGCCTGCTACAAAAGCGGGCAGCAACACTGAAGCGCCTATGAATCCCCAAAGACCACTAAGAATGACTAATCCATCTACATACATGTTATCGCTCCTCCCGAGTAAGACGTCTTTATCGATTTCTGTTGCGATGTCAGCTATTACCTCATACGGCACGACGTTGTAATCCACGATTCCCACGCGCCAGTGCATAACCACTGACACGCAAGAAGGGCGAGGGCGTTACAACGTCTGCACAATGACCTGGCTTTTCAAATCGTTGACCATGTCTTCAATCGCCGGCTGCATGGCCGCAAAATCTTCCGGGGTGCAGAGAATCTCTGGCTTGCTAAACACATATTGGCGCGTGATCAGCACCGTATTGGCCTTCTTCACATAGGTCGAGCGATAGTCGAAGCCTGCCTGTTTCACCGACACAGCCTTGGGCACCGCGAGGATCTTCACCTTGGCCGGGAACTCCAGGCGCGCTACCTCTGTGATCTCACTTGAGAGGCAAGTGAAGGCCTGAGTACGTTCCTTTTCGACGATCAAGGAAAACACGCTCTGGCCAATACCGCCGGCCAGGCTGGAGAGGGTAGGCACTCCGGTCGGGCCAGGCAGGTTCACCAGGTTGCTGGTGTGGCCTTTAATCGCGAATTTGAAGGTATTGGCAGTGCCGTCCAAGGCGTCAGTTTCGATCAACCCGCTGCCGGATTGCCCATACATGCTCAGAATCTGCTGCACCAACTGATTACGGTCGGCCGGCTGCATGGCCTTGAGCATGAAGCGGTTAAACTCCGCGCCCCAACCGTCGATGGTGGAGTCATTGGTAAAGTCTGCAGCGCCTTTGGCGTTGACCTTGAACGCGATGGTTGTGTTCACTTTGCCAGGCTGGCCGGACGGCGTTTGTGTACGTTCACCGGTCTGTGTCAGCAACACCGGTTTGCCGAGTTCGGGCAGAGGCAGGTAGCCAGCGGCGATGGGCGTTGCGGTGGAGTCCAGGTACAGATCGAGGCTGGGTACATAAGTGATCACATGGTTGAGCACGCCCAGGGTCGGTACCTTGGGCAGTACGTAGGCGTTGTCGGCGTTGATCAGGGCGGGCGAGCTTTCAATGGCGACGGCTTTGAGCAGCGCTTCAAGCAGGGCCACATGGTCCTTGCAGTCGCCATAGCGGTTATCCAGCACCGCTTGCGCTGAATGCGGCACCACGCCGCCCGCACCGACGTACACGGCCACATAGCGGATGTTCTTGCGTACCCAATCACTCAGCACCAGGGCCTTGCTGCGTGGGCTGTCGAGGTTGGTGGTGAGTTCCTTGGCCAGTTGGGTCATGGCCGGGGTCACTTCTACCTGTGCGCGTGCGGCGTAGGCTTGGGCAAACTGTTTGTAGTCGGTGAACGTCGATACGGCCAGCAGTTGCCCGTAGTCGGTGTAGGCAACGGAGCCTTCTTCCACGCGGTTTTTCTTGGTTTGCTCCAAGTCCCAGCGGTACACCGTTCGCCCGTTGGCGTTGGCTGGCGTGGACGCCTTGAAACCCCGTGAGTCGGCGTACAGCTTCATTTCGGCGGGCATGTCGTAGCTGAGGCGCACCTGCTCATTCTGGTAGAAATCCGGCGAGAAAAGGTCTTCGAACTGCCCTGGAAACAACGGCGTATTGCGATGGCGCTGGTACCGCAGCACCATGCGATCGCCCACTTGCAGCTCCGGGAAGATCACCACCTTGACCCGCGAGTCCTGGAACATCGGCGCCTGGGCAGACTCAAGCTCCTGCTGCTCCTTGATCCGGTCGGGTGTTACCACGACTTTGCGGCCATCGGGTTTGAGGGTGTAGGCCTCGACGATATCCAGGGTTTCCAGGGTGCGATTGTAGGTGACCGAGCGCTGGGCGTTGGAGGTGATCGCGCGCTCTTCATTGATCCGCATAACCCGTTCGACATCCAGTACAAAGCTGCCGTCGGCATTCACGACGTAGGACTGAATATTTTTTTCGTGGGTCAGGGAAAGGTCGGTGTAATCGGCACGGGCTTGCGTCGTCAACAGCGCGCAGACCATGACTGCCAGCACACTGAACAGGCGTAACGCAGAGAACGGGAGGCTTTGCATAGAGATCCTTCTGAGCTAGGGGCGCGCCGTTTCACCGGGGCGTATGTTCCTGAATATGCCGATGGACAGGACTCGCAAGCGCTTCGCCTACTCAATTGGCTGACGTTCAGGGGTCATGAAGATTTTTTCAGGTTTCTCTCGCACGCTATGGGGGCCGAGATTTTCCTTTGAGTAAGACGTTTTCGAATGATTTTATTTAGCCCTGATTAATCAAAAAGTTAAACGCCTCGATTATGGTCATGGAGCGCAGGCGTGTTTTTTTGACGGGTCGATCATTTTTTTCCATTCGTTTTATTCCAAACAGGTCTTTTACCGAAAAATCAGGCCCATGCTTTATTGGTCCAAGCGGGCGGCGGCCTTGGGCAATGCGGTCTTCTAAGCGGCAATCAAGCAACCATTGTTTGAGTTAGCGGTGCCTTCAAAAGGATCAACCCATGGCATTCACCACTCTGATACTCGACGCGCCCGGTCCGCCGCTGCTCTATGAGGAAATCGATCGATTCCTTGAACTGGGCTTGGCGGTCGTCCTTAACCTGTATTACTTCACCGATAAACACAGCATCCAGCAGCACTACGGCGCACGCATCGGGTATGCCGATATCAACGGCCATGATGAGCGGGGTTTTATCGCAGCGGTGGATCAGGCTGGGGGTTACAGCGTGTTCAAGACGCGCTTGAACATCCCGCTGGGCGGCGAACTGATTCGCGCCGCCAGCTCACCCGGGTTGCCCACACCGCTGCGCGCCATCGCCCAGGCCGGGACCGGTCTCAACCATATCGACCGACAGGCGTGCGAGCAGGCGGGAGTGACGGTTCTGCATACGCCGGGTTCCAACGCGACTGCTGTCGCTGAATACGTGTTGGCCCAGGCGTTGTTTCTGTCTCGGGATCTGGACCACTACAACGCGCAAACCCACCAAGGCCACTGGTCAAAAGGCACCTTGGCGCCTGCTGCTGAATACGCCGAACTCACCCTCGGGCTGGTGGGCACCGGCAGCATTGCCCAGCAGGTGGCGTGCAAAGCCAGCGCCTTGGGGATGAAGGTGATTGCCACCGGGTCCGAGCGCTTTACCGAGCAGGAGGCGCGCCGCCTCGGGCTGCAACGCAGGCAAACCCTGGAACAGTTGCTGGATGAGGCCAATATCGTTTCGATCCATGTGCCGTTCACCCCGCAGACTCGCGGCTTATTCGGCAGCGCCGAGTTCAAGCGGATGCGCCAGGGTTCGATACTGATCAATACCGCTCGCGGTGGCATCGTCGACGAGCAGCAACTGGCCGCCTTCATGATCCGGTTTCCCCGGCATATCAAGGCGGTCGCCATTGACACCTTCGCCCTGGAAAAAGACCGTTTCAGCTCGCCGTTGGCGGGCATTGCCGGTGCGCAATTGACGCCGCATATCGCCGGCAATACCTCCACCGCAATCCGCACCGCTTCGCAGCGCATCGTCGACCACATCCACGCGTTCAGTCACGCCTTGCAGATGCCGTGTCGCTGATACCGCCTGTGCCGGCTGAGGGGCTAAGCGAGCTTCACATTCATGGTGATGTGGGCAGTGAAGACCTTGACGCCGCCCGCATCGAAGATCTCTACCGGCACGATCTTGTCGCCCGCGGTCTGCCAATCGATAGCGCTGCCATCGGCGACGGCGCGGATATCGGTTTTCGCCTTGGCCAGGTATTCCACGCTCATGCCCTTGGGAATCCAGCGTGCGCCAGCGGGGATCGACGCATCGGTCATCATGCCGCCGGCCAGTTCGGCGGCGTTGCACAGCGCAATGGCATGCACCGAAGCCAGGTGGTTGGTGATTTCCTTGCGAAACGGCACGGTGACCACTGCATGGTTGGGCTTGAGTTCCGCGATCTCGGGAGTGATGGTGCTGAAGTAGGGTGCCATCTGGCACGCCAGGTTGCTGAATGCGGCAGGACCTACGCTATTGAACATGCTCAGTGCTTGGCTCATACGAATATCCTCAAGGTTTAATTGCGGAATAATATTCCGTAACAGAACAATATTCTGTAGATTCCGTGCCTGTCAACCCGAGCTTTCTCTGGCGGTCGCTCAGCCTATAAACTGTTTTGATTTGGCGTTCCCCCCATGCACTCCATCGATCTCATCGAGCGCACCTTCCCCGGCAGGCGCAGCGACCTCAAGCGCACCATCCTGCGTGAGGCGTTGGCCTGTTTTAACGAGGCAGGCATCGAGGCGACCAACATCGAGACCATCCGTGCGCGCTGCGACACCAGCGTGGGCGCTATCTATCACCACTTCGGCAACAAGGAAGGGCTGGTCGCCGCGCTGTTCTTTGCTGCGCTGGAAGACCAGGCCAGCCTGCGTGACCACTACCTGCAAGCGGCGGATACGGCCCACGCCGGTGTGGTCGGCCTGGTGTACAGCTACGTTGAATGGGTCACCGCCCAGCCGGACTGGGCGCGGTTTGTTTTCCAAAGCCGTTTTGCCGTGTCCAACGGCCCGTTCAAGGACGAGTTGATTGCGCGCAACAAGCAGCGCAACCAGCAGTTGAAGGAGTGGATGGGCGGGGAAGGGCGCAAGGAACACTTCAGCCATTTGCCCGCAGAACTTATCCCTTCGTTGATCATTGGCGCGGCGGAAAGCTACTCCCGTGCGTGGCTGTCGGCGAAGGTCAAAAAGAGCCCCTTTGAGTACCGTGAGCTGCTGGCTGAAGCGGCGTGGAGCTCGATCAGCCAGCGTTAGTCATTCCTCCTCATCCCCCTGTGGGAGCTGTCGAGCTTTGGCGAGGCTGCGATAGCGATGGTTCAGGCTATGAAGGGTTGACTGTGCCGCCGCCTTCGCAGCCTCGCTGGGGCTCGACAGCTCCCACATTAGGGCGGTGCTGTTGTCGGGAGTTGTGTTTGTCGCAATGGCCCTGCCAACCGAGATCACCCCAGCACTGCCAATCCCCTGTCGGAGCTGTCGAGCTTTGGCGAGGCTGCGATAGCGATGGTTCAGGCTATGAAGGGTTGACTGTGCCGCCGCCTTCGCAGCCTCGCTGGGGCTCGACAGCTCCCACATTAGGGCGGTGCTGTTGTCGGGAGTTGTGTTTGTCGCAATGGCCCTGCCAATCGAGATCACCCCAGCACTGCCAATCCCCTGTGGGGCTCGACAGCTCCCACATTTGGGCGGTGTTGTTGTCGGGAGCTGTGTTTGGCGCAATGGCCCTGCCAATCGAGATCAACTCAGCACCGCTAATCCCTGTGGGAGCTGTCGAGCCCCAGCGAGGCTGCGAAGGCGGTGGTTCAAACGATGAGCCTCTCGGCAATGCCTGCGCCTGATCAAGTTCCGTCTGGGGCTATACTGGCCTCCTTCCAACCCATCGAGATCCCCATGAGCACCTCCCTTTCCCTGGCGCCTGCACGCAAGCCTGCAGCGCCACTGATAGCCTTTATCATCCTGGTGGCGGGCGCCCTGTTCCTGCAAAACACCGTTGGCGCACGCCAAGTGTTGTTGCTGGTGGTCGGCGCCGCGCTGGGCCTGACGCTCTACCACGCTGCCTTCGGTTTTACCTCGGCCTGGCGCGTGTTTATCAATGATCGGCGTGGCGCCGGCTTGCGTGCGCAGATGGTGATGCTGGCGGTGGCGGTGCTGCTGTTTTTCCCGGCACTGGGCGCGGGCACTTTGTTCGGCCAGCCGGTCGTGGGCTTGGTGGCGCCGGCCGGTGTGTCGGTGGTGTTCGGGGCGTTTATCTTCGGGATCGGCATGCAGCTGGGTGGCGGCTGTGCATCGGGCACCTTGTTCACCGTGGGCGGCGGTAATGCGCGCATGTTGGTGACGCTGCTGTTCTTTATCTGTGGCTCGTTGATCGCCACCCACCATGTCGACTGGTGGTTTGCGTTGCCGTCGTTGCCGGCGGTTTCCATCGTCAAAAGTTTCGGTGTGCTGCCGGCGCTGGTCCTGAGCCTGGCGGTGTTCGCGCTGATTGCGGTGGCGACCGTGCGTCTGGAAAAGCGCCGTCACGGCCAGCTTGAACAAGGCGTGCACAGCGAGCATCAAGGGCTGCGTCGTTTTCTGCGTGGGCCCTGGCCGCTGGTGTGGGGCGCGATTGGCCTGGCGCTGCTCAACTACGCCACCCTGGCCCTGGCTGGGCGGCCGTGGGGCATCACCTCGGCGTTCGCGCTGTGGGGCGCCAAAGTGGCGAGCGGGCTGGGTGTGGATGTGGCGAGTTGGGCGTTCTGGCAGATGCCGGGCAATGCCAAGGCCCTGGCCGCGCCGGTCTGGGAAGACATCACCAGCGTCATGGATATCGGCATTGTCCTTGGCGCGCTGCTGGCCGCTGGCCTGGCCGGGCGTTTCGCTCCCAGCCTGAATATTCCGGCACGCTCGTTGATCGCCGCCGTGATCGGCGGCCTGCTGCTCGGCTACGGTTCGCGCCTGGCCTATGGCTGTAATATCGGCGCCTATTTCAGCGGCATCGCCTCGGGCAGCCTGCATGGCTGGGTGTGGCTGGTGGCGGCGTTTATCGGCAATGGCGTGGGCGTGCGTCTGCGGCCCTTCTTCTTTGCCGGCGAACGGCCCCAGGTGGCCTTGAGTGGTTGCTGAGCAGGCCGCCCACATTCGCCTGGCGCGCACGCAAGACGCCGGTTTGTTGCCCGCCATCGAGCATTGCGCGGCCCAGGCGTTTCGCGCAATCGAAGGGCTGGCCTGGCTGGCGGATGCCGCGTCGATTGGCATCGAGTGCCATCGGCAGTGGATCGCGCTATCGACCTGCTGGGTGGTGGTTGATCACCACGACCAACCCCAGGGTTTCCTCAGCGCAGAACGCTTTGGCGACGATCTGCATATCCATGAAGTGTCCGTGGCCCGGCCGCTGAAAGGCCAGGGCTGGGGGCGCAGGCTGGTGGAAACGGCGATGAACCACGCCCGCGCCCAGCAACTGTATGCAGTGACCCTGACCACCTTTGTGCATGTACCGTGGAATGCACCGTTCTACCGGCGCCTGGGCTTCGCTACTCACAGTGATCCGCGCCTGGAAACGATCCTGGCGGATGAGTACGCCCATGGCTTCGAACCCGGCAGTCGTTGTGCCATGGCGTGCCCGGTGACATGTCCGAATCCGTCCTGAAGTAGTCTGCCTTGCGCCTGTCGTGCGCTGTGGGTTGTCCTTACCATGGCTTGCATCGTTCACCCACTGATGCAAGCCAAAAGGACTGCCCATGAGCCGTAAAGCCCTGATCGTTATCGACGCCCAGCACTCGTTCCGTCATTCAACCTATTGGTCCGAAAATGACCTGCCCGACTATCTGGAAAAACAGCAGGCCCTCATCGATGGTTGTGTTCAGCGGGGCATCCCGGTGGTACAAGTCTTCCATGTTGAAGACCAGGGGCATTTCTCCATGCAATCGGGCAACGTCAGGGCACTGAGCGAGCTGTCGATCAATCCGCAGTTGGTGATCCACAAGCGCTACCACAGTGCCTTTGCGGGTACGCCCCTGGCCGCTCGCCTGGTGGAGATGGGCGTCGCCACGCTGATCATCAGCGGCATCCGCACCGAGCAATGCTGCGAGACCACCACGCGGCAGGCTTGCGACAGTGGCTTCAAGGTGGATTTTGTCAGCGAGGCGACGCTGACCTTCCCGATGACCCACGCGCGTAGCGGCCGGGTCTATACGCCGGCCGAGATTCGCGAACGCACGGAGCTGGTCCTCGATGACCGCTTCGCCCGCATCGTGACGGTCGCCCAGGCCCTGGCGGGGTGAATCGATGAGTGTGCCGGTGCTGTTTGTGCTGTTGCCAAACGTACTGATGCTCGACCTGGCCGGGCCTGCCGAAGTGCTGCGTCTGGCCGCCCAGGTCGATGACCCGGCGGTGGTGGATTTCGACTTGCAGTACGTCAGCCCGGTGGCAACGCTGCACACCTCCATCGGTTTGCCGCTGACGGGGCTGGCGCCACTGCCACCGACCTTGGCCCCCGGCACCCTGGTGGTCTTGGTGGGCTCCACGATGAAGGTCAGCAAGGCGCACCAGCAGGCGTTCGAGTCGGCCAGCAAGCGGCTGACCCACTGGTTGCAAAACGTCTTCGCACCCTCGGCTGAACGCCTTATCTGCGTATGCGCCGGCGCGTTGAGTGCCGCCAGCGCCGGATTACTGGATGGCCGCCAATGCACCACGCACCACTCGTTGTGCGCCACCTTGCAAGCCATGGCGCCCAAGGCTCGCGTCCTGGAAAACCGCTTGTACGTGACCGATGGTCCGGTCAGTTGCAGCGCCGGTGTCACGGCCGGTATCGACCTGATGCTGCACCTGGTCGCCGAGCTGGCCGGGCCACGGCTGGCGTGCGCGGTAGCGCGGGACATGGTGGTGTACCTGCGCCGCAGCGGCAGCGACCCGCAGTTGTCGCCCTGGATAACCGGGCGTAATCACCTGCATCCTGCGGTGCATCGGGTGCAGGACGCCATCGCCGCAGCCCCCTGTGAAGCCTGGACCGTAACCCGCATGGCCGCCCTGGCCTGCACCGGCAGCCGCCACCTGGGGCGCTTGTTCCAGGAGCATGTCGGTATCAGCCCGCTGGACTACCTGCACCGCCTGCGCCTGGCGGTGGCCCGTGAACTGCTGGCCGAGTCGGACCTGGGCATTGAAACCATCGCCGAGCGCGCAGGCTTTGGTTCGGCGCGGCATCTGCGGCGTATCTGGGGCAAATATGAAGCGGCCACCCCTTCAGCCATGCGCCTTACTCAGCAGGCGTCTCGAGGGGCGTGACAGGGTTTTCACCGGCCTCGGTCGCCAGCTTCAAACGGTCGGCCTTGCTGATGTATTTGTCTTTGCTTTTCGGCGCCAGTTTGGCGCTGGCCTTTTTGGCTTTGGCCTTGAAGAGCTGCTGGAGTTTTTTCTGGCGGTTCATGTCGCGGAGCCTGAGAGGGAAAGGCGCGGATGATACCAGTTTCAGCAAATGTGACCGGGCCCTGGGTCGCTTTTTAGCGCTGATCTGTGCATTGAATCGTCCTTCGTTTCGCCAATAATCGGGCCGAGTATCCAGCGCAAACGGAAAAGCCCCGATGAGCATTCACACCCGTACCAAACGCATGACTGTCCCTCAATTGGTCGCCATGAAGGGGCAACAGAAAATCGTCTCCCTCACCGCGTACTCCAGCGCTATCGCCAAGCTGATCGATCCGATCGTCGACTTCATCCTGGTCGGTGACTCCACGGCCATGGTCGGCTATGGCCGGGCGTCGACCCTGAGCATGCAACTGGAAGAAATCATCGGCCACACCCGGGCGGTGGTCGACAGTACACGCTTGGCCTGTGTGATCGCAGACATGCCGTTTGGCAGTTACCAGGAGTCGTATGAGCAGGCTTTTCGCAACTGTGCCCAAGTATTGGCGCGTACCGGTTGCGACGCGATCAAGCTGGAGGCCAATCAGGCCCTGGCCGGTACCGTGGAGTTCCTGGTTGCACGGGGTGTACCGGTGATGGCCCACGTGGGGCTGATGCCGCAATTCGTCAACGTCATGGGCGGGTTCAAGGCTCAGGGCCTGAGCGCTGAAACCGCTGCGGTGATTGCCGCCGATGCTCGCGCCAACCTGGAAGCGGGGGCCTTCAGTCTGCTGCTGGAAGGGGTGGCCGAAGGTGTGGCCCGGCAGATCACCCTGGACTCAAGCCAACCCACCATCGGCATCGGCGCATCGCCTGCGTGTGACGGCCAGGTGTTGGTCACCGAGGATGTGCTGGGCCTGGGCGGCGGCTCGATGCCGCGCTTCGTCAAGCAATACGCTGATGTGGGGGCGGTGATTCGCGATGCCTGCGAGCGTTTCGCCGACGATGTGCGCCAGGGTCGTTTTCCCGAAGACCGGCACTGCTACGGGCTTTGACGCAACGCCTGGGCCAGTAGTTGGACGGCCTGGGCAATGTCCTTGCTCCAGTCGAGTGTGTAGCTCAGGCGCAGGTGATCTGGCCAGGCGCCTTGCTGGCTGAACAGTTCGCCGGGGGCGATGACGATGCGCTGGCTTAGCAAGTGCGCGAACACCTGGCGCATATCCACCGGGCGGCTGGCCCGGAGCCAGAAGCTTGCGCCGCCATGGGGTTCGACCACCTGCCATTGGCCATTGCCGTGGGTTAACAGCAGGGCTTTGAGCTGCGTCATGCGCGCCAGTAACCGTGCGCGCAACGCCTTCAGATGGGCGTCGATACGCTTGGACGCAAACAGCTTGGCGATGGCTTTCTGGCGGATCGGCGAGAGGCGAAAGCCGCGCTCCAGGAACAGCTGTTGCAACGATGAGGCATGTCCGCGACACAGCACATAGCCGTAGGGTGCCTCCGAGCCGATGACTTTGTCGAAGGTCGAAAACACCAGCAGTTTGTGCGGGGCGGCGTAGTCGCGATAACGCGCCGGTTGCGGGCCAAAGTACAGCTCGCCGTAGGTGTCGTTTTCGAACAGCCAGATATCCCGCTCGGCCAACCATTCGCAGATCTGCTGTTTATCCTGTGCGGGCATCACACCGCCCTGGGGCATATTCACCGTCGATGACAGCACCGCCAGGCGGATCGGCTCACGCTTGAGCAGCGTGTTCAGAGCGCCCAGGTCAAAACGCCCATCTGCGCCGAGGGGCATCTCGATCACACGGATTTTCGCCGCCTGCAATTGCCGCAGGATCGCCCACGAACACGGCGACTCCACCAGTGCGAGCGTGCCCGCCAGGTTCAAGGCGTTGAGCGAGACCTCCAATACGCTGTGCAAGTCCGAGCCGATATACACCTGGTCGGCTTGCCAGTAATGGTCAGTAGAGCGGCTGTAGCGTTCGGCCAAGGCAGCGCGCAACTCGGGCTCGCCCATTGGCAGATACAGTGGTGCCAGCGAGCGCGGGTACTGCCGGGTCAGTTCACGCTCCACCATCAGCAAGGGTTGCTCCAGCGACAGCAGCATCGCCGGCGCGTCGCTGCTCAGGGCCAGCATGCCGGGTTGGCGTGCGTTGGCGAAGACCTGGTCGAGCAGGGGAGATGAGCTTGGGTTGATGGTGGCAGCCAAGCCTGGGACGATGAAAAAACCGAGCTTGGGCCTGGCCTGGATCCGCCCTTGTTCCTCAAGCAATGCATACGCGTACTTGGTGGTCGACACCGACACGCCCAGGCGCAGGGCCAGTTGGCGCAGGGACGGCAATTTGCGTTCGCCGTCGGCAGGGCAGGCCTCGATCAGCTCGATGAGGTAGCGGTACACCGCCTGATAGGCAAAGGTGTCTTTGCTTCTTTTCATACTTATTTGAACCGCTATTCTGTAGGAGCGAGCTTGCTCGCGAAGCACTTCAGCACGCCACGTTTTACCTGGAAGCGCGCGTTATCGTTGAGATTTTTCGCGAGCAAGCTCGCTCCTACATCATCAAACCCTGATCAACGTGCCAAAAACTGGCTGATCAACGTGATCACCTGCTGCTGGATAATCGGTCGTGGCCGTGCACCCGGCCCATCCTGACAAATGATGCTGTCGCCGGGCACATCCGCGTCGAGCACCGCCGCCGCGCCCGGTTTGCATTGCGACATAAAGCTGAAGTGATTGGCGTCGCGGATCTCCACGTACTGCGTCGAGGCGTTTGGCAACCGTTTGGCCATGTCGGCCGATTCCATCTGCGCCGGCAAATCCGCTGACGGTACACCGGCGGCGATCACCAAGGCCCGCACCGGCAGCGCCGCCAGACTTGCATCGGTAAACCCGCGCGACAGGCCCAGGTCCAAAGACACCACGGCGCTGACGCGCTTGTCGCTCAAGTCCGCCGCCAATTGCTCCTTCCCGTTCGCAGTGCCTTCAGGGTTCATCTCACGGTAGGCGGTACACGCGACCAACGTCGGATGAGCGCTGCAGTCCCGGGCAAACAGCGCCGGGTCAAAACGCGCACCGGCCGTCTCCATCACCGTCCAGCCCCCCAGGGAATGCCCCACCACGGCGATCCGGCCGCTATCCACCGCACCGAATGGCTCGGGCTGGGCCAATAGCGCATCAATGGCCCGACTTAAATCCCTAGGCCGTTGCCATAACTGCGCAGCGGCCTGTGCGCTGCGATCCTGGCTGGTAGTGCCCGGGTGGTTGACCGCCGCCACGATATAACCCTGCTGCGCCAACGCACTGGCCAGCCACGCCTGTTTGCCCCAATTGCCCCCGTAGCCGTGGGAGAGCACCACCAAAGGATGCTTGCCGGGCGTCGGCGCCGCATCGGGAACGGCCAGCACGCCGATGAACACCACATTGTCGGCGATCAGCTTGGGTTTGGCAGTGGCGGCGGCGGGGTACCACACAGCCATTTCCAGCGGGCGGCTGTTAAGGGTGTCGGGCAGGGTGGTGGTTTGGAAACCGATGGGGTTGTCAGCGGCGAATGCGGGAGCGGTCAGGTACATCAGCAGCAGAGCAGCGAGGCGGGCTTTCATGCTTTTTTCGTCCTTGAAAGGGAGGGCGCAGCATGACCCGAAACGGTCGGTTCAGGTAGAGGGGAGGCGGGACTACGAAGTGGCTGACAGAGTCCTACTGCTTGGTATTACAGATGCGGACTTCACGTTTTTAGGAAGTAGCTGGCTTACTTGAAGCTGTAAATCATGCAGTGTTGGAGCGTGAATCCTACTGGATGTGTCGACACTGACCTTTAATTAAAGGGTGATGATTATGGAGCTTATAGGTGCATCATTTGGTCCTGTTGTCCGTGACTTGAGCCCAGCCTCGGTGTTGCCTCTTCGAGACCCTATCGGCGCGCCTGCCGTTGTTGAAGCCGATGCTGACAACACCTTATCGATCCTGGCGAGGCAACTAAGTGACGCTGCCAACCATGACGCCGGCATGCGTCAAGAAGACCCAGGCAACAACCTCTCCAACCCGCTCGATGCGATCAGCGACGAAAGATATTTCGCTGACAAAGCTCAGCATGATGCTGAGGTTCCCGATACTCACGTTCTGGAATTGCTTGAGCGCGCCAAGCAAGCCACCGCCTTTGCCAACGGTTTGGCCAGTAATCCTTTCAAAGGACTCGCGGTCGATCAATTGACGCTGATTGCTCGCGACGAAAGCGGTACGTTCACCGTCAACGAACGGCGCGCAGCCTGGCAGGAGGTTCGCCTGAATGAACAGCGGGTCAGCGCCTCTTCAGGTTCCGCCATTGGGCGTGAACTCATGATTTCTCGGCTCTTCCTGGGGTATGAACCTGCGGTGGCCGAAGGCACCCTGACCTCTAGCAATATGGCCCAAAGCAGTTACGACTTCCTGACACGTGATGATCGCAGCCTGTTGTCGGACATGTACGCCTATGCGCAGGAGCAAGGAGCCGACTTGGCATATGTCGACATGCTGGCCTACGACCTCGGCAACTACCGCCATCACGACAATGGTCGCCAGCTCTTGAGCGGTAACAATGGCTACAACCAGGAGGGGCGCCGGGTGACGTTCAACTTCAAGGAGCATGATGTAGCTGCGGCATCACGCATTCTGAACGGCTCGGCCATTGACTCTACCCGCCTCGAACAGGGTTTTTTGCGTCATGTACTGAACCCGGACTTCGGCGCGCTGAGCAATATGGGCAGCATCGCTTTTCTTGAGCAGATGGTGCTGAAATTTTCCAGTGCAGGTGCCACGCAAGCTTTGCTGGGCAGGGAGTTCGCGACTTATACACCGATAAGTATCAACGACAATATGGTGGTCACAGTAGCCGAAGAGGTAACGCTCACATTTGATGAGCCCGTGCTTATCAACACCGATGGCATCTGGACCATCACCGAAAAAGGTAAGGCCGCGGGTTACACCATGGATCCGGCCACCGGAAAACCGCGTCGGGCGGCTGCGCCTTCAGTCGACGACAGGCAGCCGCACAGCGTCGTCGGTGAGGCCGTAGCCGAACCTTTGAAGACGCGCTCACTGGTAGACATCCTTGCAGGCACCCCCGATCAGTTCACCTCGCGATGGCGCTGGCCTGGGTATTTATTAAAATTGATGAAAAATCCAAAACCATGAGGAGGGGGCAATCACACGCCTTGGCCACCCAATGACTTAGGTTTAAAGCCAACTTTGAGGTCAATGGTATTCGAAGTTAAACCCGAGGGTATGGCATGTGCAGAATGCGCAGTTGCTGATTAATCGTCTGCGCGAGGAAGGGGTGGCTCCAGCGTCTTCCAAGAGAAAGGGCGCCCACCAGGCTCCGAGGGCCTGACCGGCGCCTAGGTGCTGCCGAGTCGTCGTGAAGTCGATCATGACGACGCGGCGGTCTATCGGGTGGCTGCAAGACTAGCTAACCCTTGAAGCACTTTCCCTCGCCATCAATTTGTCCACCAACAAAACCCCCAATTCACTCAGCTGATGAATCGCCAGCGCGACATCGCGCTGTTTGCCTGACAGTTCATCCGACAGGTCAAGCAATAACGCTGTCACCGAGGAAAAGGTTTCGTAGCTATTGGCGATGAGCATTTCGTTGCTGGCGTCGTCGGCAACGCTGAACAGCGGTGAGGGAGGTGGTTCGGCGTGGGTGTTAAGGGATGCCTGATCAAGCTTGAGGTTTGGATCGTTTGGAGGGTTAGGCGTGACTTTATACATGTGTGTTGTACCTGTTTTAGGGCCAACACCTCATCGCTACTAAACGATGGGGTGGCGGCTGTACGCAGGTTAGTAGACCGGGGAAACACACAAAGCCGGCGCGCCCGAGGGCGCCCTGCGCACAGCCACCATCAAGCACAGACAAGAACATCTGATCGATGAGGCTCATGCACTTTATGTTGTCACTCGGGCTACTAAACCCGATCACTGAGTTGTCAGCGACCGAGCCACCTTAGAGACGCCCATCCAAGCGCACAAGCCGGCGGATTCTGACGCAACTGTAGGCAACGGAGCAAGGTGGTGCAGCGCGCTGTAGGACATGTCTACGGGCTATCGCTACTCGTAGGCGAACTGGTCAATCAACCCCAAACGCGGAACACGACTGTTTGGCTCTAATATTGCGCCTGGAGCAATGACGGCATTCGCGCCGATTTTGCAGCCGTCGCCTACCAGGGCACCAAATTTGTTTACCCCTGTGTCGATCACATTGTCTGCATAGCGGATCTTGATATCCGCCCCATCCAACTCATTACGGTAATTGGCGATGATTGCACCGGCTTCAATATTTACCCCTTCGCCAATCAATGAATCGCCGACAAAGTTGAAGTGTGCCAGCTTGCTTGCGGCCAGCATGAAGGTGCTTTTCAGTTCGCAGCTTGGGCCCACAATGCAATGGCTGCCCAGATAAACGCCGCCGCGCAGGTACGCTCCCGCTGCTACGAATGAGCCTTCGCCGATGATGATCGGGCCTTTCAACACAGCGCCTTCTTCGACAATGGCGCTTTCGTGGATGGCACAGTCTCCGTGGCGCCGGTAGCCCGTGCCGAGGCGTGACAGCAAGACCATAATCTGGTTTTCGCAGTCTTGAGACACCCGCCAAGCGGCAGGCTGCGTCACGCCAAGGGAGGGCCATTGAGCAATGAATGTACTGATCTCAGGTAGCTTCATGCAGAGCGCTTCCGATGTCGGGGTGGGAGGGTAGAGCCCGCTGTGACGATAGGGTGGTGGGCTCAGGCGACATCTTAATAGCGTCTGCCCCGGTTTACTTAATACCAAAGAAAGTCGCGGGTCGTCGTTGTGCGCAAAAATGCTGCCTCAACAACAACGCAGTGCAAATGTGGGAGGGGGCTTGCTCCCGATTGCGGCAGGTCAGCCAACCTCTCAATGGCAGATACACCGCTATCGGGAGCAAGCCCCCTCCCACATTGGCTGTGTGTTGCTGGTTTTAAAAAAGCACTGGCAGATGCAAGATGTAGCCAGTAGGCTACAGGCGGACAAAAGATTCTCGATGCCCTGAGAGGTCAATGACATGAGTCAGTCAACATTCAAACCAGAGGACATGCCGATCCTCGAGCTGGATACATCCGGCACCAGCGCCTATGAGGCTTCACGCTTCCTTGATAGCCCGCAAACCATCAGTGCCTATCTTGCGCAAAGCATGGCGTGCCATGACCCGCAAGTCCTTATGAAGGCGCTGGCCGAGGTTGCCAAAGCCCAGGGTGTGAACAAGGTTGCCGAAGCGGCAGGGGTGAATCGGGAGAGCTTGTATAAAACCCTGAAAGGCGGCTCAAAGACGCGTTATGAGACGGTCCAGAAGCTGATGTTGGCATTCGGGGTGGAACTGACGGTGCAACCGATTGCCGCGACCGCAATTGAAAAAACGGCCGTCATCGGCAAAACCTGATGGACCCAAAAGAGGACGGTTTATTTGATTGAAAATAGAGACGTCCCTTTTTGTCCACAGAGGGCCATTCCCTTACGAACGGGATCAAACGATTTAAGAGAGAAGCTGTGTTGATGTGCGCCTGGTCTTGTAGGAAATCGACCTCTGGTAGCGTAAGGCTATTCCTATTGCACTGTTTATATATCCAGTGTTTTCGGGTCTGCGCGCTCATGAAATGAAAATGAGTGAAAAATGGGCCAGTGGCAAAAAAAAGCAGCTCCGTTAGGTTGAGGTTCTCTCCTTCAAGAAAGGGGAGTTCTTAATCACTATCAATGGAGTCACAAAATGAACAAACCACAAACCCAGACACCGCTTCGCCATGGTCGTGTCACATCCCCTTCCAGCCGTGGTGCAGTCGCCGTGGATCTCGGCCTGCTGGAGACCTGGCAGGTCAATGAAATGGAAGGCGGCAAAAACTTCCCGGCACTGATGGCCGGTCCGTTCCCGGCGCCTTATCAAACCGACAGTGACAGCGTCACTCCACCAGCCGACGGCTTCATCCTCAGCGGTGGCAAGACCGATGCGCGTGACTGCGTCAACTTCACCCCCGAAGAAATGGCCAAGAAACTCAACCGCGCCTTCACCTGGCCGTTACTCAATGTCGAGCCGGGTCAGACCTTCAAGGTCACCTGGGCATACACCGCGCCGCACACCACCCGTGGCTATCGCTGGCTGATCACCAAGGATGGCTGGGATCCGAAACAGCGCATCACCCGCGCACAGCTGGAAACCCAGCCGTTCGCCGAAGACTTCTATGCCCAGGTGCCGTACTACAGCCATGCCGGCGAACTGAAGGCCAAGGTCAATCATGAAGTGAAACTGCCGGCCAACAAGAAGGGCCAGCATGTGATCGTATTGATGTGGATCGTCGCCAACACCGGCAACGCCTTCTATCAAGCCTTCGACGTGGACTTCAAATAAGCCCGCGCCGTTAAACCCACACGTTCTGAAGGATTAGAACATGTCAAATATTGACTTTACCTCACTGAAATCGCCACTCAACGATGCCGCTTCGCTGATGCCGAGCATTGCCGGCAAAAAGATTCTCATGGGCTTCTGGCACAACTGGCCTGCCGGCCCGAGTGATGGCTACCAGCGTGGCCAGTTCGCCAATATCAGCCTGGCGGATGTCCCAAAGGATTACAACGTGGTGGCCGTGGCCTTCATGAAGGGCAACGGTATCCCAACCTTCAAGCCGTACAACCTCTCCGACGCCGAGTTCCGTCGCCAGGTGGGCGTGCTCAACAGCCAGGGCAGGGCGGTGCTGATTTCCCTTGGCGGCGCCGATGCGCACATCGAACTGCATAAAGGCAACGAACAACCACTGGCCAACGAAATTATCCGCCTGGTGGAAACCTATGGCTTTGATGGCCTGGACATCGATCTTGAACAGAGCGCGATTGATTTCGCCGACAACAAGACTGTCCTGCCCGCCGCGTTGAAACTGGTCAAGGACCACTACGCCGGTCAAGGCAAACACTTCATCATCAGCATGGCGCCGGAGTTTCCCTACCTCACTACCGCTGGCAAATACGTCGGTTACATCCAGGCGCTGGAAGGCTATTACGACTTCATCGCCCCGCAGTATTACAACCAGGGTGGCGACGGGATCTGGGTGCAGGAGGTCAACAATGGCAATGGCGCCTGGATTGCCCAGAACAACGACGCGATGAAAGAGGACTTCCTGTTTTACCTGACCGAAAGCCTGGTGAGCGGAACGCGGGGGTTTACCAAAATCCCGGCAGACAAGTTCGTCATTGGCCTGCCCGCGAACGTCGACGCGGCTGCCACCGGTTATGTGATCAACCCAACAGCCGTGACCCATGCATTCAAGCGTTTGTACGACAAAGGATTGTCGATCAAGGGCCTGATGACCTGGTCGGTGAATTGGGATAACGGGGTCAACAAAGACCACGTGCCCTACAACTGGGAGTTCAGCCGTCGTTATGGGCCGCTGGTCAATGGCACTGCTCTCTCTGGCCTTGAGGAGGATACGGCGGATCTCGAGGTCGCCAATCAGCAGTAGTGCAAAAGAGGCCTCTGGCAGACGTGCCAGAGGTCAAACAGCTAAGCTTCTGATCTGACTAAAATCCGATGCCTGTTTGGGCATCGGATTTTTTGCGTCACGCTCAAATTGCGCTGAGCGTTCATAACTCCGATTTACCGCACCAAACAAGGCCGCTTGTTATCAAAGCCCCAACCCGGAATCAAGAACTGCATCGCCACACTGTCATCCCGCGCCCCAAGGCCCATGCCTTTGTACAGCTCATGGGCCTTGGCCACGGCGTCCATATCGATATCCACACCCAGGCCCGGCTTGGCCGGCACCTTTACGTAACCCCCTTCAATCTTCAGCGGTTCGCGGGTCAGGCGCTGGCCGTCCTGCCAGATCCAGTGGGTGTCGATGGCGGTGATCTCACCCGGGGCGGCCGCGGCCACCTGGGTAAACATCGCCAGGGAGATATCGAAGTGGTTGTTGGAATGCGAGCCCCAGGTCAGGCCCCACTCGTTGCACATTTGCGCGACGCGCACCGAGCCCTGCATCGTCCAGAAGTGCGGGTCGGCGAGGGGGATGTCCACTGATTGCAGCTGGATGGCGTGGCCCATTTCACGCCAGTCGGTGGCGATCATGTTGGTAGCGGTTTTAAGGCCCGTGGCGCGACGGAATTCGGCCATGACTTCGCGGCCCGAATAGCCGTTTTCTGCGCCGCAGGGGTCTTCGGCGTAGGCCAGCACGCGCTGTTGGTCGCGGCACAGGCGGATGGCTTCTTTCAACGACCAGGCACCGTTTGGGTCAAGGGTGATGCGCGCATCCGGGAAGCGTTCGGCCAGCGCGGTGACGGCTTCGATTTCTTCATCGCCACTGAGCACACCGCCCTTGAGCTTAAAATCGTTGAAGCCATATTTGGCCTTGGCGGCTTCGGCCAGGCGCACCACAGCGTCAGCGGTCAGGGCTTTTTCGTGACGCAGGCGGAACCACTCATCATCGGCGTCGGCTTCGTTGCGGTAGGCCAGGTCGGTAGCGTTGCGGTCTCCCACATAGAACAGGTAGCCGAGCATTTTCACTGCGTCGCGTTGCTGGCCTTCGCCGAGCAAGGCGGCCACCGGCACTTCGAGGAACTGGCCCAGCAGGTCGAGCAGCGCGGCTTCCATGGCGGTGACGGCATGAATGGTGATGCGCAGGTCGAAGGTTTGCAGGCCGCGTCCCGCGCTGTCTCGGGACGCAAAGGTGCTGCGCATCTGGTTAAGCACGCGCTGGTACTGGCCAATCGGCTGACCGATCACCAGGCTGCGCGCGTCTTCCAGGGTTTCACGGATACGCTCGCCGCCGGGCACTTCGCCCACGCCGGTGTTGCCGCTGCTGTCCTTGAGGATGACGATATTGCGCGTGAAGTAGGGGCCGTGGGCGCCGCTGAGGTTCAGCAACATGCTGTCGTGGCCGGCGACCGGGATGACCTGGAAATGGGTGACTACAGGGGTATTCATGGCAAGGTCCTTATAGACGCTCAAAGGGATTTGCTGATGGCGGCGCCTGACGGTACGGCGCTAGGTGAGGCCAACACGGCAGAGGGTGAAGTCTTGGCAAAGAACACCAGAATGGCCGCAAGCACCGAGGTGCCGGCCAGGCCATACAGCCCGCCCTGGATCGAGCCGGTGGTTTGTTCCAGAAAGCCAAAGGTGGTCGGCGCCACAAAGCCGCCCAGGTTGCCGATGGAATTGATCAGCGCGATTACGGCGGCGGCTATGCGCACATCCAGGTAGCCCTGGGGGATGGGCCAGAACAGCGACGACGCGGACTTGAACCCGATGGCCGCAAAGCAGATCGCGACGAAGGCGAATATCGGCCCGCCGGTGGTGGACATGAACATGCCGGCCGCCGCGATCAGCAGGGCCGCCGCGACCCAGGCTTGCTGGAACTTGAACTTGCCCGACAGCGACGCAAAGGCGTACATGGCAATGATGGAGATCAGCCAGGGGATCGAGTTGAAGAAACCCACCTGCACATCACTCAGGTCGCCCATTTTCTTGATGATGCTCGGCAGCCAGAAGGTGGCGGCATAGATCGTCAGTTGAATGCAGAAGTACAGAGCGCAGAACAGCAGGATCTGGCGGTCCTTGAGCAGCTTGCCGATGGTCGGTTTCACCGTGGTCAGGGCTTCACGTTCGCGCTGTTCCTGGTCGATGGCGTCAACCAGGGCGTCCTGTTCTTCGCGGGTCATCCACTTGGCATCATGGGGCTTGGAGTCCAGCCAGAACCACACAAAAAAGCCCAGTGCCACCGAAGCCAGGCCCTCGATACCGAACATCCATTGCCAGCCATGTAAACCAAAACCTTCGATCTGCAACAACGCACCCGACAACGGCCCGGAGATCAACGACGCCACCGCCGAGCCACTGAGGAAGATCGCGATGGCCTTGCCGCGCTCCACGCCGGGCAACCAACGCGTGAAGTAATAAATCACCCCGGGGAAGAACCCGGCTTCCGCCACACCCAGCAAGAAACGCAGGATGTAGAAGTGGGTTTCGTTCTGGATAAACGCCATCAGCGTGGCGACGATGCCCCAGGTGAACATGATGCGGGTCAGCCAGATACGGGCGCCGACCTTTTGCAGCAGCATGTTGGACGGCACTTCGAACAGCGCATAACCGATGAAGAACAGCCCGGCGCCGAAGCCGTAGGCCGCTGCGCCGATCCCCAGGTCATGCTCCATGTGCGTGCGCACGAAGCCGATATTGACGCGGTCGATGTAGTTGAGGATGAACATGACCACGAACAGTGGCAGCACATGGCGCTTCACTTTGCTCACGGCGCGGGCGAGCGCTGAATCACTTTCGGGTACGGCAGATGCTGGGCTTGAATGGCTCACCATTTGAAAACTTCCCCCTGATTGTTTTTATGCGGGTTTGGTTGCTTCGTTGACAGACATCATACAAGTGGCTTTCCAGGAATCGCAATGCGCTGATGAGTGAATTTGTTTTTATAAGTACGGCGACTGACTAGTTTGTTCGGTTATTTAGCCGTTTTTATTGGTTTTTGCAGCGGAATTTGCGTGGGGGGGCAAACATTTCAGCAAATACGGGTGGTGAGCATTTGATGTGTTGTCATACAAGTTGAAGGCTTTTTGCAGCAAAAGGGCGGTGCTTCCAGACAGGGTGATAAGCTTGCTCCTGCCCAACCCTGTGGACCTGTAGTCATGCCCATTGAAAGTCCAACGCCTGTGCGTAAACGCTCAACCAACCTGGCCCAGGGCGTGGTTGAGGCGCTGACCCAGCGCATCCTGCTCGGGCAACTCAAGCCCGGTGAAAAACTGCCGTCTGAATCCACCATCGTGCTTGAGCACGGAGTGAGCCGCACCGTGGTGCGTGAAGCCTTGTCCAAGTTGCAGGCGTCGGGGCTGGTGGAGACGCGTCACGGCATCGGCACCTTTGTGCTGGAGCAACACACGCAGCCGGGCCTGCGCCTGCATGTGGACACGGTCGCCAGCGTGCGCAACATGCTCGAATTACGCTTGGGCCTTGAGGTGCAGGCCGTGGCGTTGGCCGCCCTGCGCAGGAGCGAAGCGCAACTGGCCCATATGCGCCAGGCGCTGGACGACTACCAGGCCTCGCTGGCCAACAACGACAGTTGCGTGGAGGAAGACAAGCGCTTTCACCAACTGATCGCCGAGGCCACCGGCAATACCTTTTTCACCGACATCATGCTGCACCTGGGCAGTGCGATGATCCCGCGCACCCAGGTCAAGGACGCCGAACGCGGCGGCGCGGACTTTGCCAAGCTGGGGCAGTTGGCGAACCTGGAGCACGAGGCGATCTACAACGCCATCAAACGCCAGGATCCGGACGCCGCACGGGCAGCTATGGTGTTGCACTTGACCAACAGCCGGGATCGATTTTCCGGGCACTCATAAGGAACCACCGTTGAACCAACACACCTTGTCCATGCGCCTTGAGCGTGTGGCAGCGCATGTGCCGACCGGCGCACGCCTGGCCGATATCGGCTCGGACCACGCCTACCTGCCGGTGGCGTTGATGCGCCGAGGCGTTATTGCGGCGGCAGTGGCGGGGGAAGTGGCCGCTACGCCGTTTCACGCAGCCAACCGTACCGTGGCCGACAACGGTCTGGCGCAGCACATCACCGTGCGCCGGGCTGATGGCTTGGCGGCAATCGAGGCGGGCGATGATATTACCGTCGTCAGCCTGTGCGGCATGGGCGGCGAAACGATCCGCGACATTCTCGACAGCGGCAAGGCGCACCTCAATGGCCGCGAACGCTTGATCCTGCAACCCAACGGCGGCGAACAGCCGCTGCGCCAATGGTTGATGGAGAACGGCTACCGGATCCTGCACGAGGAGCTGCTGCTGGAAAACCGCTTCTACTACGAAATCATCGTCGCCGAACGCGCCGATGCGGTCACCTATACCGCCGAGCAGCTGTACTTTGGCCCGTTGCAAATGCAGGCGCGTAGCGAGGAGTTCCTGGCGAAGTGGCAGCGTATGGTGCGCGAAAAACGCAAGACACTGGCCAGCCTCGAACAGGCACGGCAGGCCGTGCCCGAGCAGAAAGTGCAGGAGATCGTGCAGCAGGTGAAGTGGATCGATCAGTTACTCGCCTGAGCCACATTCACGGCACTTCACCGCTACCCTGTAGTCTTCTCCTAAATCCCCCAAGGTGTTGCCCGCTATGATCACTGTTCACCATCTCAACAATTCCCGCTCACAACGTATCCTGTGGGTGCTTGAAGAACTGGGCCTGCCCTACGACATCAAACGCTACCAGCGCGACGCCAAGACCAACCTGGCGCCACCTGAGCTCAAGGCCATTCACCCCCTGGGCAAATCCCCGGTGATCGAAGACGGTTCCCGCGTGCTGATCGAATCTGCCGCAATCATCGACTACCTGATCCGCCGCCACGGCAACGGCCAACTGCAACCCGACCCGGCCACCGACGCCTACGACAGCTATGTGCAATGGCTGCATTTTGCCGAAGGCTCGGCCATGCTGCCGTTGATGCTCAACCTTTATGTGGGTCGGCTGGGTGAAGCGGGCGCACCGCTGCATCCACGGATTGAATCGGAGTTGGCCAACTACCTGGGCTACCTGAATGATGTGCTGGGGCGCACGCCTTACCTGGTGGGCGACGAACTCAGCGGTGCGGATATCCAGATGAGCTTTATCGGTGAAGTTGCCCAGGCCCAGGGCAAATTGCAGGCTTACCCGAACCTGGCGGCGTGGCTGCAAAAGCTCCAGGCGCGGCCGGCTTACCGCAAGGCGGTGGAGCGGGGCGGGGAATATGCGTTCGCCAAATAGCCAGAGGTGAAGAGGACCAATGTGGGAGGGGGCTTGCTCCCGATAGCGGTGGGTCAGCTACAAAAATGCTGACTGACAGACTGCTATCGGGAGCAAGCCCCCTCCCACATTTGGAACCAGGTGAACCTTCGAGTCCTCCAGCGCTCACTTAAGAGGTGGCACTGGTTTTTCTCGAAAGGAATCTGCATGCACTCCACCTCGTCAATCGCGCCCGTAGAGCGTGAACTGAGCCTGCGGGCAGTCATCACCGGGATCGTGCTGGGTATCCTGCTGACCCCTTCCAACGTGTACGCGGGCTTGAAGATCGGCTGGTCGTTCAACATGTCGATCATCGCCTTGCTGATTGGCTATGGCATCTGGCAGGGCCTGGCCCGGCGTTCCGGCGAGCACCTGCCGTGGACCCTGCACGAGAGCAATATCAACCAGACCGTGGCCTCTGCCGCAGCGTCGATCATTTCCGGCGGGCTGGTCGCGCCCATCCCGGCGTATACCCTGCTGACGGGTAACCAACTGGCGGCGCTGCCGATGATCGCCTGGGTGTTTTCGGTGAGTTTCCTGGGGATCTGGATCGCGTGGTACCTGCGGCCTTCATTGCTCAATGACAAGGCGCTGAAGTTTCCCGAAGGCATGGCCACCCTGGAAACCCTGCTGCACATCTACAACCATGGCCGCGAAGCCGCCACGCGCTTGAAAGTGCTGCTCGGCGCGGCGCTGTTGTCCGGATCGGTCAAGTGGGTAGATACCTTTATGTGGGCCTTCCCGCGCTGGTCGCCGAGCCCCGCGTTGGAGCGCCTGACCTTCACCGCCGACCTTTCGCTGTTGTTGCTGGGGTTCGGCGGCATTATCGGCATTCGCGTGGGCCTGACCCTGCTGCTCGGCGCCTTGTTGGCATGGGGCGGGCTGGGGCCGTGGCTGTTGGCTAACGGCTTGGTGAGCCTGCCCGCCGACAGCAACGGTCCGCAATTTGCCGCGCTGGTGGAATGGCTGCTGTGGCCCGGGGTGAGCCTGATGGTGTGTTCCACCTTGGCGTCCCTGGCGATTCGCCTGTGGGCACTGCATCGCTCGACCCGGGCGTCTGGCGGCACGCCGTGGACGGTTCCCAAGCCCGGGCCTGCCGTGGGGTTTGCCTTGGCGATCGCGCTGGTGGTGAGCCTGCAAGCGCTGTTGTTCGGTATCAACCTGGGCATGGCGCTGCTGACCATTCCCCTGGCGATCTGCCTGGCCGCGGTGGCGGCGCGGGTGGTGGGGGCGACCGGTATTCCGCCGATTGGCGCCATCGGGCAACTGTCCCAGCTGAGCTTTGGCATTGTTGCGCCTGGCCAGGTGCCGATCAACCTGATGAGCGCCAACACCGCCGGCGGTTCGGCGGGGCAGTGCACGGACCTGATGAACGACTTCAAGGTGGGCAAAGCGATTGGCGCGACGCCGCACAAGCAAGTGATCGCCCAGATCCTCGGGATTTTTGTCGGCAGCATCGTCGGCGTATTCGCGTACCTGGCGCTGATCCCTGACCCTCAAACCATGCTGCTCACCGAACAATGGCCGGCCCCGGCCGTCGCCACCTGGAAAGCCGTGGCCCAAACCCTGACCCACGGTTTGGATTCACTGTCCCCCAGCATCCGCTGGGCCATCGGCATTGCAAGCTTGTTCGGCGTGCTGCTGGGCATACTCGACAGCACATTACCCACCCATCGCGCCCGCTATCTGCCCAGTGCGGCAGCCTTGGGACTGGCGTTTGTGTTGCCCGCGTCGGTGTCGCTGATGATGGCCCTGGGCGCGATCATGACCTGGGCGGTGAGCTGCCGTTGGCCGAGCGTGACGCAGCGCTTTGCGATCACGGCAGCGGCGGGGCTGATCGCCGGCGAGAGCATCACCGGCGTGGGCGCGTCGTTGTGGCAGATGCTGGGAAGCGGATAAATGGCCGACCTGGATTTACAACTCTTCACGAATTCAAAAGGCTCATCGTTATAGGCTTGGCGCTGCGACGTCTGGATCAAACCCATTCAACTGACCGTTGAGCCTACCCCATGAAACTGCCCGTCCTCGCTGCCACGTTTCTCGCCGTTGCTACGCTGCACCCTTTACCCGTACACGGCGCAGGCCCCATCACCCATGTCGCCATCTACCGTGGCCCGGCAGGTTGCCCGGACTGCTCGGAAAATGTGAAAACCGCCCTGCAGCGTCTCAACCCCAATTACCAGATCGACTTCGTCGGCGCCGACGAACCCATCGACATCACGCCAGAGAACCTGGCGCACTATGACCTCTACGTGCAACCCGGTGGCGGCCAGGACATCCCGGCCGCTCTCGACAGCCTGGGCGATACACGTGCCGAAGCCATCCGCGCTTACGTCGCCAACGGCGGCCGCTACCTGGGCCTGTGCATGGGCGCCTACCTGGCCGACGACAACAACCTCGGCCTGATCCCTCAGGCCATTGACACCGAAGCCGGCCGCCCCGGTTTTGAAGTGACTGGTATCGACGATGCCGCCGTGCGGGTGACGTGGGACGGGCAGCCTGACCATGTGTTTTACCAGGACGGCCCTTACTTCCCCAAAGCCAGCGCCGCGGCGCCCTACAAGGTCATCGCGACCTACCACAATGGCGACGTGGCGGCGGCGCGCTACACCTACGAACGTGGCGTGGTTGTTCTGAGCGGGCCGCATCCGGAAGCCGGCCGAGAGTGGTTTGAAAATGCCGATATCGAGCTGAGCAAGATGCCGCGTGGAGAGCTGTTCGGGTCGTTGATACGTAGCGCGCAAGAGTAGGGCGCCACGCTCGTCACTTCAGGGGGCCACCCTCACAAATGTCGATATCAGACACGATGGCGGCGTAACCAGGCTACTTGCGTCTGGCCTCGGGCACTTAAGGTGAGGGTCATTGGCCGCCCGAGAACAACAAAAACAATGACTAGCCTCAACTGCAACGATTCCAACGGTCAGCTGGCGCAGGGCTTCAAGCCGCGTCACGTGACCATGTTGTCCATCGCCGGCATCATCGGCGCGGGGTTGTTTGTCGGCTCCGGACACGCCATCGCCGCCGCGGGACCTGCGGTTTTACTGGCTTATCTGTTTTCCGGCCTGCTGGTGGTGCTGGTCATGCGCATGCTGGGGGAGATGGCGGTGGCACGCCCCGACACCGGCTCGTTTTCCACCTACGCCGACCAGGCCATCGGCCCCTGGGCGGGGTTCACCATCGGCTGGTTGTACTGGTGGTTCTGGGTGCTGGTCATTCCCATCGAAGCCTTGGCCGCCGGGCACGTGCTCAACCAGTGGTTCCCTCAGGTCGATGCGTGGCTGTTCGCCTTGGTCTCAATCGTGTTGCTGGTGATCACCAATCTGTTCAGCGTGGCCAAATATGGCGAGTTCGAATTCTGGTTCGCCATGGCCAAGGTGATTGCCATCGTCGGCTTTATCGGCCTGGGTTTCAGCGTGCTCATGGGCTGGATCCCGGATCGTGAAGCCAGCGGCTTGAGCCGCTTGATGGAAGAACACGGAGGTTTTGCCCCCAACGGCCTTTCGGCGGTGGTGGGCGCGTTCATTACCATCATGTTCAGTTTCATTGGTACCGAAGCGGTGACCATCGCCGCAGCCGAATCGAGCAACCCGGCGCAGAACATCGCCAAGGCCACCCGCTCGGTGATCTGGCGCATCGGCGTGTTCTACCTGTTGTCGATCTCCATCGTGATTTCCGTGGTGCCCTGGAACGACCCGCTGCTGGCGTCCGTGGGCTCCTATCAGCGCGCACTGGAACTGATGAATATTCCCAACGCCAAGTTCATGGTCGATGTGGTGGTGTTGATCGCCGTAGCCAGTTGCATGAACTCCTCGATCTACATTTCCTCGCGCATGTTGTTTTCCCTGGGCAAACGCGGCGATGCGCCATCGGCCCTTAAAATCACCTCGAAGGCGGGCGTGCCCCGGGCGGCGGTGATCGCCAGCACCATCATCGGTGCGGGCGTCACGTTGCTGAGCTACTTCATGCCAGCCGGTCTGTTCCAGTTCCTGCTCGCCAGCTCCGGCGCCATCGCGTTGTTGGTGTACCTGGTGATCGCGATCTCGCAACTGCGTATGCGTCGCTTGCTGCTTCGGCAAAACGTCGAGTTGGCCTTTCGCATGTGGCTGTTTCCGTGGCTGACTTACCTGGTGATCGTGTTCATCTGCCTGGCCCTGGGGGTGATGATGGTGACGCCCGAGCACCGCACCGAAGTGTCCTCGACCATTGGCCTGGCGTTGGTGATTTCCTTCATCGGCCTGGTCACGTCGCGCCAGCACAACCGGACAATTAAGCCGGTTGTGGTGGAACAAGCCTGACATTGCAGATTCTTTGTGGGCGGTGTTGTTGTCGGGAGTTGTGCTTGGCGCGATGGCCCTGCCAACTGGGTTGAACCCTGCACCGCCGAACCCCTGTGGGAGCTGTCGAGCTTTAGCGAGGCTGCGAAAGCGGTGGTTCAG
>NZ_SPKP01000042.1:0-8638 GCF_023127835.1 Pseudomonas sp. B329
GGCATTCCGGGCTCTTTTCCAAAAGTGACCCGCTGTAAAAGCGGAACCAATAGCGGCCGTTACCCAAACACCGGATATGTACTCGGTCTGATCCAGCACCCTGGTCGGCCCGGAGGCCGCCATCGGGAGCAAGCCCCCTCCCACATTTGACCAAGGTGTGTCACGTAGGCGCCTGTCGATTGTGAGGCCGTCAGGTGAGCAACCCCCCTCTCACATTTGCTCACCTGTGTTCTGACGATTGGGTTTACAGCACCACGCTCGGCAACCACAACGACAGCGCCGGAATGTAGGTCACGGCCATCAGCACCAGAAACAGCACCGCATAAAACGGCAGCAGCGCCTTCACGGTTTTCTCGATGCTTACCTTGCCCACCGCCGCACCCACAAACAGCACCGCACCCACCGGCGGGGTAATCAGGCCGATACCCAGGTTGACCAGCATGATCATGCCAAAGTGCACCGGGTCGACGCCGATACCGAGGATCACCGGCAACAGGATCGGCGTAAGGATCAGGATCAGCGGTGCCATGTCCATCACCGTGCCGAGCAACAGCAGCATGACGTTGATGCACATCAGGATCACGTAGCGGTTGTCCGACAGGGTCAGGAACAGCGTAGTGATCTTCGCCGGGATCTGCATCAGGGTCATGATGTAGCCGAAGCTGGCGGCGAAGGCGATGAGGATCATCACGATGGAAATGGTGCGTACCGTGCGATGCATCAGCTTGGGCAGCTCGCGCCATTTGTAGTCGCGGTAGATGAACATGGTCACGAAAAACGCCCACAGTACCGCGATGGCCGCCGACTCGGTGGCGGTGAAGATGCCCGACAAGATGCCGCCGAGAATGATCACCATGGCCATCAGGCCCCAGAGTGCATCAGCGGCGATCTTCAAGGCCTGCTTCAAGGGGATGACTTCGCCCTTGGGGTAGTTGCGCTTTTTCGCGAAGATCAGGCACAGCACCATCAGGCACGCGCTCATTAAAAGGCCCGGCACCACGCCGGCCATGAACAGCGAGGCGATTGATACCGTGCCGCCGGCGGCCAGGGAGTAGAGCACCGAGTTGTGGCTGGGCGGGGTCAGCAGCGCTTGTACCGAGCCACTCACGGTCACCGCCGTGGCGAACTCCCGTGGGTAGCCACGGCGTTCCATCTCCGGGATCAGCATCGAACCGACCGACGCGGTATCGGCCACCGACGAGCCTGAGATCGCACCGAAAAACGTCGACGCCATGATGTTGACCAGCGACAGCCCGCCGCGCACAAAGCCCACCAGCACCCCGGCAAACGCCACCAGCCGCCGCGACATGCCGCCCTCGGCCATGATCGCTCCGGCCAATACGAAGAATGGAATCGCCATCAGTGAAAACTTGTTCACCCCGCCCGCCACCTGGATCATCAGGGCCTGGAACGGAATGTCGATCCACCACGCGCCGATCAGCGCCGACAAGCCCAGGGCGTAGGCCACCGGCATACCGATCAGGATCAAGGCGATAAAGCTGCCCAGCAGAATCAATGCGTCCATATCAGGCAGCCCCTTCGCTTTCTTCAACCAGGTCGAAACGCACTACGCGCCGGTGGCTCTGGTCGCCCAGTAGAAGTTTTTCCAGCACGAATATCAGGGTCAGCAAGCCGCCAATCGGGATCGGCATATAGGTGATACCCACACGCAGGGTAGGGATGGCGCTCATGAACTGGTTCCAGGTGGACAGGCACAGCTTGGCGCCCCAAATGGTCATGAACAGGCAGATGGTCGCCATCAACAGTTGCGAGACGATGCCGACAACGCGGCGCTGAGCATCAGGCAGGCGATCAGTGATCATCGCCACCGACATATGCGCCCCGGCGCGGTAGCTGGCAGCCGCGCCGATAAAGGTGAACACCAGCATCAGCAGGATCGCAGAGGGTTCCGGCCAACTGGAGCCGGTGCCGAGAATATAGCGGGCGAAGATGCCCCAGGGAATGATCAGCGCGACCCCCAGGACCGAGAGGCCGGCGACCCAGATGCAGGTCATGTAGATACGGTCGTTGATGCGCAGCAGTAGATTCTTCATGGCGTTCACCGTGACCGGGCGCGTCGATACCGACCGCGCCGGGCCTTGTCAGGGAGGAGGGCGTTACTGAACGGCGTCGATACGCTTGATGATGTCGGCGTAAGGCGCACCGTACTTCGCGCGAACCTGCGCGGTGGCGTCATAGAAGGGCTTTTTGTCGACGGTGATGAACTCGACCCCGGCCTTTTTGAGTTTATCTTCACTGCTGGCCGACTTGGCATCCCACAACACACGCTCGTCAGCCTGGGCGGCCTTGGCGGCTTCCTTGACCATGTCCTGCTGTGCGGCGGTGAGCTTGTTCCAGGTGATTTTCGACATCACGATGGGCTCGGGCAGGATCAGGTGTTCGGTGAGGGTGTAGTACTTGGCGTTCTGGAAGTGGTTGTGTTCCAGAAGCGTCGGCGGGTTGTTTTCTGCGCCGTCGATCACCCCGGTCTGCAAGGCGCTGAAGATCTCGCCGGTGTCCATGGCGATACCGTTGGCGCCCATTGCATTGAAGGCTTCGATGAAAATCGGGTTGCCTTGCACGCGAATCTTCATGCCCTTGAGGTCTTCGATCTTGCGCACTGGTTTCTTGGTGTAGAGGTTGCGCGTGCCGCCGTCCATCCAGGCGAGGGCGACCAGGCCGAACTCGGAATCGGTGATCTTGGCGAGGATCTCATCGCCGATTTCGCCGTCAATCACTTTGCGCATATGCGCCTGGTCGCGGAACACGAACGGCAGGTTGAACACATTCACGTCCGGCACCACCGGGCCGACGATGCCAAGGCTGACGCGGGTCATTTGCACGGCGCCGACCTGGGCCTGTTCGACGACTTCCTTCTCGGAGCCGAGCACACCGCCCGGGAAGTACTTGAAGGTCAATTCGCCCTTGCTTTGCTGGGTCAGGGCCTTGCCCATGTTTTCTTCGGCGACCACGGTGGGGTAGCCAGCGGGGTGGATATCGGCAAACTTGATTTCCAGCGCGTGGGCGGCGCTGCTGAGGGCCACGAGTGTGGCAGCGAGCAAGGTGCGTTTGAAGTCCATGGGCGGTGATTCCTGTCTTGTTATTGTTGTATTCAAGGCACAGCGATGCAGCTAGAGGATGAACTGGGGTTCGGGCAATCCCTTGACGCCGGGGTTGAGGGCAAACACGCCGCCGGACAGCGAACTGTCACGCTGATCGTCACGAATGGAGGTGACGTACAGGGTGTCCAGGCGACTGCCGCCGAAGGCGCACATGGTGGGTTTTTTTACCGGTACGGTGAGGGACTGGTCGAGGCGACCGTCGGGGGTGAAACGGTGGACCAGGCCGGCATCGTTGGCGCAGATCCAGTAGCAGCCATCCGCGTCGACAGCTGCACCATCGGGCCTGCCGAGAAAGTCATGCATGTCCACAAACACCCGGCGGTTGGACGGCGTGCCGGTGTCGATGTCGTAGTCGAATGCCCAGATCTGCTGCACTAGCGGGTGTGAATCAGAGGCATACATTGTGCGGCCATCGGGGCTGAAGGCCAGACCGTTGAGGGTGATGAAACCATCGAGCTGCGCATGGGGCGCCGTGCCAGACGCATAGCGATAAAGGGTGCCCTCAGCGGCGTTCAACCCCATGTTCAGCACCATGCTGCCGGCCCAGAAGCGGCCTTGGCGATCACAGCGGCCGTCGTTCAAGCGCATGTCCGGGCGCGGGTGTTCGACACCGGCCAAGAGCGTAGTGTCGAGGCTGCCGTCGTTGTGCGGGGTCAGTTCAAAGAAGCCGGTTTCCATGCCTGCCACCCAGTTGCCCGCTTGGGTACGGGCGATGCAGGCGAGCATCTGCGGGGCCTTCCAGGCACGCAGGTGCCCGGTAGAGGCGTCCCAACGGTGCAAGCCACCGTTGGGGATGTCCACCCAATAGAGGGCGTTTTCTTCAGGCACCCATATCGGGCATTCCCCCACGGCGTTGCGGGCATCGACAATCAATTCTGCAGTCATGGCCACTCATTCCTTTGGGTTGCTGTGCACTCAGTCACCGAACGGGCCTGCCGCGCAGAACGCGCCGCCCTGATAAATCCTTGCCGGGTCATCATCTGCGACCGGCGGCTGGGCCTCGACCTGGACGCGGAACACTTCGGAGCTGTCCTTGGGCGCAAAGCCCAGGTGTGCGGCGTAGCGGTTGTCCCACCAGGTGTCGAGGTTGGCCGACATGCCGTAGACCACGGTATGGCCTACATCGGGCGTGTATAGCGCGCGTTCGAGTAGTTGGGTCAGGTCGTCGAAGCTCAGCCACGTGTGCATCATCCGGCGGTTCTGCGGCTGCGGGAACGAGGAGCCGATGCGGATGCTGACCGTCTGGATGCCATAACGGTCAAAGTAGAAACTGGCCATGTCTTCGCCGTAGGACTTGGACAGGCCGTAGTAGCTGTCCGGGCGGCGTGGGGAGTGGGCGTCGAGTTGTTCACCCTGTTTATAGAAACCGATCACATGGTTGGAGCTGGCGAAGATCACACGCTTTACGCCATGGCGACGTGCGGCCTCGTAGATATGGAAGATGCCGCTGATATTGGCGCCGAGCACTTCTTCGAACGAGCGCTCTACCGATACGCCACCAAAATGCAGGATGGCGTCGACGCCTTCTACCAATTGATGCACGGCTTGCTTGTCGGACAGGTCGCAGGTTTGCACTTCTTCGCGGGCATCGATGGCGGGGGCCATGTCGGCGATATCCGACAGGCGCAGGACCTTGGCGTAAGGGCGCATACGTTCGCGCAAAACTTTACCGAGGCCACCGGCGGCGCCGGTGAGCAGCAGGCGGTTAAACGGAGCAGGGGTTGTGGTGGTCATGGGCGTTCCAGATTTTTGTTGTAGGTTGTCGTATGACTATATGGAAATAGTGTTAGGGATTCTTGGTGTTGTCAACGTCCTTCCAGGCGCATGAGATCAAAGGTGGGAGCTGGCAAGCCAGCTTCCACATGGATGTGTGGCACCTTTGAGATCGAGTTCGACCCTGGAACTTACAACAACGAAATCGGATAGCTGATGAAAATCCGGTTCTCATCAAACTCGTTATTGCTGAAGTCGCGCCGCATTGTTGAATTGCGCCACTTCACATTGAGGTTTTTCAGTGCACCACTTTGCACCGTATACGCCAGTTCCGACTCACGCCCCCATTCCTTGCCATCGGTGATCGCTGCGGTGTGTACGTTACTGCCGCTGATGTAGCGGTTCATCAGGGTCAGCCCTGGCACGCCGAGTACGACAAAGTTGAAGTCATGGCGCACCTGCCAGGATTTTTCCCTGGCATTGTCATAGCTGGAGTTATAGCTGTCGTTGGCCAGCGTGCCGCCGCTGGTGCCGTTGATACGCATCCATACACTGTCGCCGGTGAGTTTTTGCAGGCCGACGTAGAAGGTGTGGCCGTTGTATTTGGCCGAGAGCAGGGCGAACACGGTCTTGTTGTCGAGGTCGCCGGCCAAGGCGCTGCCGTCTTCCTTGCCGTTGAAGAAGCCAAGGTTGGCGCCCAGGGTCCAGTCGCCCACCGGCTGGCTGTGGGTGAGGTTCAGATACTGTTGCTGGTAGATATCAGTGAGTTCGGCGTACCACAGGCCGACCTGGGTGCGCTTGTCGTTGAAGGTATATTCGCCCCCGCCGAAGTTGAAGCGGTCCGAGGTGAACGCAGCTTTGCCGTTCATGAACATGTCTTCCATGCTCGCGTCGTTGCGTGGGCTGTTGCCGCGAAACTGGCCGCCGTAGAGGGTCAGACCGGCGATCTCATTGGACGTGACCTGGCCGCCGCGAAAGGTCTGGGGCAGAGAGCGGCCATCATCGGAACGCAGGATCGGCAGCACTGGCATCCACTCGCCAAGTTTGAGCTCGGTCTTGGACAGCCTGGTTTTCAGCGCGACCCCAAGGCGTCCGAAATTGTCGGCAGGGCGGCCATCGTCATGCACCGGCAGCAGTTGAGTACCGGCAGTGCCTTTGCCGCCATCGAGCTTTTGCGAATACAGGCCCAATACATCAATCCCGAACCCGATAGTGCCTTGGGTAAAGCCGGATTTGGCGTCGAGAATGAAGTTTTGCGTCCACTCTTCGGCCTTGCCCTGAGGGTTGCCGGGGTTGGTGAAGTTGCGGTTGAAGTAGGCGTTGCGCAGGTTGAGCGTGGCCTTGGCGTCGTCGATAAAACCTTCGGCTTGAACGCACAGGGGCAGGGTGACGGCCAGGCTGGCGAGGCTGATAAGGCCCAGGCGTGCAGAGCAATTGCGGGCGAATTGACTCACAGTGAGGCTCCCTTTCTTTTGTTGTTTTTATTATTTGTTATACGTCGTCGTACAACATTGAGCGGGATATTTGCGGGGTTTTCGGGGTGTGTCAAGCAGAAGTTATACGATGACTGTGTATGACCTGATCTAAAGCGGGCAGGGTCAATGTGGGAGGGGGCTTGCTCCCGATAGCAGTGTGTCAGTCACAGATGATCTGACTGATACATCGCTATCGGGAGCAAGCCCCCTCCCACATTTGACTGAGTTAAACCTGGTTTTTTATACCGCTAAAACCATCGGAGGCAGGGTGCCAAGCAGTGAAACGGCGGCTACTGCGCAGACCCCCAGCAGCCATTCCATCATCACGCTGGCTTTCAAACTGCCCAAGCGCTGTTCGCAGCGTTCGATACGCAACCGGTTCAGCAGCGCCAACCCCAGCATCCCCACCACCAACCCCACCTTGATCAGCAGGATCAAGGCAAACCCATTGAACAGTGGCGTGGGCCACAGTTGCCCGGTGAGCACGCGCACATTGATCAAACCGGTTACCAGCAAGCCGGCGACGAGGCCGTAACCCACGCCGCTGAAGCGCCGCAAAATCGGCTCCAGCCGGTGCTCTTGCGCGTGCCTGAGGATCAGCACCAGCACCAGCACCAGCAACCCACCCAGCCAGGCCCCCACGCACAGCAGATGCACCACTTGGTTGAGGATCAGCAATTGCCCACTCAGCCCGTCGAGCATGGCGCCATGGCCCACCGGCGCGAGGGTCGCCAGCAGCAGGGTGATCAATGGCAAACGCAAGGCTGGCCAGGGTTTGATCAGCACGATCACCAGCAGAACATTCAGCAGCAGATGCCAGGACCATACCTGGCCGAAAAAGGTCTTGCCCAGCACCAATTGCACGGTGGCCGGTTGCAGCGCCGCGTCCCAACTGCCGGCCATGCTGGCGGTGATCAGCAGTAGCCACGCCACGCCGGAGCCAAGCCCCAGCCAGGCCAGGCCACGGGTGATGCATAGCAGTTGCCGGTCCAGAGCCGGTTGTACCTGGGCGCCGAGCAGCCAGGGTCGGAGCACGCAAGCCCCGAACATCAGCAGCACGACGATAAAATGCAGGAAACGGCATAGCACCAGCAGGGTTGCCATGGGTTACTGGCCGACCTTGAAGCTGTATGTACCGCTGCTCTTGTGGGTGTCGACCGACACTGCATTCCACACCACTTTGTAATTGCCGCTCGCGAGCGGGGCGGCAGGGGTCACGACCAGGACTTTCTTGTCCGCGTCCGGGGTTTCCAGGCCCTTGATGGCGATTTCAGTGCCGTCCTTGCTCAGGGACACCTTGGTGAAGGTGGCTTCGACGCCTTCGGTGAAGGTCAGGCGCAGGTCTTTCGGCGCGGCGACGCTGCTGTTGGCCGCAGGTTCTGCGCTCTTGAGGTGGGCATGGGCAAATGCCGCCGAGGCGCCCAGCAGGGAGGTGAGCAGGGCGAGGGTGGTCAGGGCTTTCTTGATCAACATTGTTCAATACCAATCAATGGGTAGGAGCGGGCAGTGTACGAAGTTTCGGCTTGGCCTGTCGCCCCGATCTAGAGCTGGTGGTAGTCTTTAACCCGTGTTGTTGTCAGGGAGCCCTTATGGGCAATCACAAGATCGGAATCCGTCGGGTCAACGTCGAGAAAATCCTGCTGGCGGCGGAAAAAGTCTTCGCTGAAAAAGGCTACGGCAGCACCGCCATGGCCGACATCGCCGAAGAGGTGCAACTGCCGCGTTCCAACCTGCATTATTACTTCACCACCAAGAGCGAGCTGTACAGCGCGGTGCTGTTCGACCTGCTGGAGCTGTGGAAGCAGGATGCCCTGAGCTTCGAAACCTTCGATGATCCGCGGGTGGTGCTCAGCAGCTACATCCGCGCCAAGATGCAGCGCTCGCGTACGCGGCCGTATGGCTCCAAGGTCTGGGCCAATGAAATCATCCACGGTGCGCCCACGCTCGGTGAGGCCCTGGATGAAAGCCTGTACGACTGGGCCAAGATGAAGGAAGCGAAGATTCGCCAGTGGGTGCAAGACAAACGCATCCTGCCGGTGGAACCGTCGAGCCTGCTCTACATGATCTGGGCCTCGACCCAGCACTATGCCGACTTTGATCACCAGGTGAAGATTTTGAATGATCACCAGCCGTTGTCGGATATGCAGTTCGAAAAGGCGATTCAGACGGTGACCAGTGTGATCTTGCGGGGGATCGGGTTGGAGCCTTGAGCCCTGTGGTGAGGCTGAGGGGCCCATCGCAGCATGGGTATCTACACAACTTCGTAGCAGTCACCAGTAACCACGATGCGAAGCGAGCCGCTCTTGATCTGCTTTTGATCTTAGGCGC
>NZ_SPKP01000042.1:8700-8854 GCF_023127835.1 Pseudomonas sp. B329
CCCCAAGTCCATGGCGGATTACGGGCACACCGAGCCTGGGCGAGGTGCCGAGTGGTGGGGCAAGAGCGTTTTGGTTACTTTTGCGCTTTTTTCAAAAGTGACCCGCTGTAAGAGCGGAACCAATAGTGGCCGTTACCTAAATAACGGATATGTA